>JAFMJU010000173.1 GCA_017853285.1 Gemmataceae bacterium | reverse complement strand
ATCGCTAGCCGCAGGTTGTCCTGCTCCAGCCAGGGCAGCACCTCGCTGGCCCAGCCCCATCCGGGGCCCGTCTCCACCCCGTTTTCCACTTTCGATCGGAATCCGGCGGGCAGCCCCCCGTTCGCGTCGGCAAACTGCACAAGTGCCAAGGCCACATTCCCCAACTTCGACTGGCACGAAATCTGGTTCGCCCGTTCCCGCACCTTTTGCACCGCCGGCAGCAGCAATCCCACCAGCACGGCAATGATGGCCACCACCATCAGCAATTCCACCAAAGTGAAACCCCGGCGTCTGTCCATTCCGGCAAACATGCTGTGACACCCCGAGAAAGGCATGAGGCAACGAGATTTATCCTACCATCCCCCACCTGCCTCCACGGCACGGTTTGCCCCTGTCACCGGGTTTTAATGGTTACCTTCCCAACCCATTACAATCGGGCCAACCATCGGCATAGCATTCTCGTCGCAACCATGGGTCAAAGCGGTTGGTCGGGATAGTGACAGGCGGGGGAGGTGTAGAGATGTTTCCCAATGGACGCTGGCGGGGCTGGTGGGAGCAGGGCCTCCTCGGCAGGCATTGGATGGACCCGCTCGAACTCCATTCCCAAGGCAACCGCATCTGGGGCGAGGGCCAGGATCTGGTCGGCCCATTCACATTCAACGGCTCACGCGACGCCACCGGCATGGTGCGGCTGGAAAAGCAGTACCTGAATCAGCACGCGGTGTCCTATGTGGGACGGTTCGAGGGCGATGGGGTGATTGTCGGCTACTGGAACATCGTCAATCTCGGTTCGGGCAGGTTCGCCCTCATCCCGTCCTCCGAATTGGCCCGCGACATGCCCATTGCCGAGATCTCCTAGCAGTTACCGGCCTCCGACAAGGCCTTATTCGCCGAAATCACTGATTTGGTCAGGGTTTACGCAACCAGGTCTCCGGGTAACCACCTGTACGGTCCGCCTTCCGCCCGACCCGCCTCCCGGCCTAAACTGGGGCCTTCCCTGCTTGCCCGGGCGGGCAACCGGTCTGTTGGGAGGCGCAGGTGGCAGATCCTGAGGCGACGGTGGACGGATTCCAGGTGATTTTGGCGCTGAAGGGTGCCGTGGCGGTGGCCTCGGTCCTGCTGGTGCTGTCGCTGGTGGCGCTGCGCGCCGGCAAGGTACGGCTGCACGGCCAGATCAATCTGGTTTTCTTCCTGGCGGTCATGGCCACCCTGGTGGGCTTCGAGGTGGTGGTCCGCATGCTGCAGCCCGGCATCTATGACTGGATCCGCCAAGACCCCCACCTGCTGACCCGCCTGCGCATCCACCTCTGCTTCGCTATCCCCTCGGCGCTGCTGCTGCCCATCATGCTCTACACAGGCTTCGGCAAGAAATCCGCGCACAGGAAGCTGGCCGTGCTGTTTGGCATCCTGTGGACCGGCACGGCCATCACCGGCATCTTCGGGCTGCCCCATGGCTGAAAACGCCCCGGATGAATCCAACCCCTCATCCGGCACCCCCGAGCGCCCGGGCGGGGATGGATTCGACTCCTGGGCCCTGCCCGACGGGCTCGACAGTCTGGATGTGCTCAACTCCATGGACCTGGCCAACTCCATCGCCGGGCTGGAGCAAAGTGATGGCGAAGCCGACCCCACCTTGGCGCAAGAATTGACCCGGGAACCCGATCCCACCGTCTCGCTGCTGGAACCCGCCCTGGCCCATCCGGCTGAACAGACCAACCTGCCCGATTCGGAAATTCCCCCCAGCCCCATGGCGCTGGTGGAGGCGTTGCTTTTCCTGGGTGGCCCGCCCCTGTCCGAGGGCAGTATGGCCGAGGCGCTTCCCGGCGTAAGCCCCGCCGATTTCGCCCGCCATATCCAACGTTTGAACGAGCGTTACCAGGCGCAGAACCGCCCGTACCGCATCGTCCGCCAGGAGAAAGGCTGGCAGATGCTGCTGCGCCCGGCGCACCGGGCCGTGGCCGACCGCCTGCGCGGCGAGGCCCCCACCCTGAAGCTCGAAGGCTCCCTGCTGGAAACGCTGGCGGTGGTGGCCTACCGCCAGCCCGTCAAGCGCGCCGACATCGACGCCCTGCGCGGCGGCGACTCCTCCGGCCCCCTGCGCCAACTGGCCCGCATGGGCCTCATCCGCGCCGAGGGCTCCCGCGAGACCGCCTACCGCACCACCCCCGCCTTCCTCAAACTCTTCTCCATCGACCGCCTCGAGGATCTGCCCCGCCCGGTGGATCTGGAGAAGCAGTAGCTGAATTGCCAGATTATCGGGGCTGGACAGATTCACACCTGTTCTTGCTCCCACCTCCCACCAGCTGTATTAATGCATTAATACACTGTTGGCGGATGGATCCTTCGCCCTTTGGAGGCCATTGCGGTGCATATCCACATCAGCACCCAGGACGGGGTGCCGATCTACCTGCAAATTGTCAGGCAGATCAGGCACCAGGTCGCCTCGGGAATCCTCGCCCCGGGCCGGGAACTCCCTTCCATCCGCGATCTCGCGGAAAAACTCCTGGTCAATCCAAACACGGTGGCCCGCGCCTACCGCGAACTGGAAACCGCCGGTTTGGTTGAAAAACGACGCACATCCGGAACCTATGTCGCCGAGGGCCCATCCCCTCTCGCCCGGCGCGAGAAACTCCGCGTGCTTTCCGAACGGGTCGACGGCCTGCTCGCCGAGGCCAGCCAGATGCAGGTCCCGCTCGAAGACCTGGTGGACCTCCTGCACCAGCGCGCCCGGGCGTTGGCCAAAAAACCATCGCTCCAAAATCCGGAGGACCATGCGTCATGAATCAGCACATCCTCGAAATCCACGACCTGAAACGGAGCTATGGCAAAAAAGTCGCCTTGGACGGGGTTTCCCTCTCCGTCCCCGCCGGGGGCGTCTTTGGCCTCCTCGGTGGCAACGGCGCGGGCAAAACCACCGTGCTCAGGCACACGCTGGGCCTACTCGCCGCGCAATCGGGGTCAGTCCGAGTCTTCGGACTGGATCCCGTCGCAGATCCCGTCGGCACCCTGGCCCGGATCGGCTACCTTTCTGAAAACCGCGACCTGCCCGACTGGATGCGGATCCACCAGCTCATTTCCTACTCCCAAGCCTTCTATCCGAATTGGGATCCCGACTACGCCGAATCCCTCAGGAACCTGTTCGAGCTCGATCCCAAGGCGTTCGTCCGCTCCCTCTCCCGGGGACAACGGGCTCGGGCCGGATTGCTGGTGGCGCTCGCCCATCGGCCCGACCTGCTCATCCTGGATGAGCCGTCCTCCGGGCTCGATCCGGTGGTCCGCCGGGACATCCTCGGCGCGATCATCCGCACCATTGCCGATGAGGGCCGTACGGTCCTGTTTTCCTCCCACCTGCTTGACGAGGTCGAGCGGGTCGCCGACCGGATCGCCATCCTGCACCAGGGGCGCATCCAGCTCTGCGCGCGGATGGACCAGGTCCTTTCCGGTCACAGCCGGGTGCAACTGCGGTTCTCCTCTGCGGTTTCCCATTTTCCCCCGGCAGGCATCTGGATCCACAGCGAGGGATCAGGCCACGACTGGTCCCTGGTCGCCGAGGCCGGGATCGAAAACATTCGCGCCGAGGTTGCCAGGCTTCAGGCCGAAATCCTGTCGGTGGACCCGATGAATCTGGATGATATTTTTGTCGCCCGAACCGCCGGAAAACCCCTGGCCGCAGGGGTGCGAGCATGAACCCAACCTCGCTGGATCCATCTCCATGGATAATCGCAAGGGTCCTGCTTGCGGACATGTTCCATAGAAGCTGGATCATCCTCACGCTCGGATTTGTCGGGGCACTCTCACTTCCCGTGCTCATCCTGGGAGCACTCCGGGCTAAGGGTGCCCTCATCGTCGAAGATCCCGCGATGATCCTTATCCATTTCACCTTCGCCCAAATCATGGGCATGGTTTTCGGCGCCTCGGTGCTACATGCGGCCGGGGCCCCTTCCCGGTTGTTCACCCTTCCACTGACCAACAGGACTATCCTGCTCATTCAAATGGTTCCCGCCACCCTGTTGGTGATCGGGCAGACCATGGTTTCCATCTGGATCCAGAATGTCCTGTTCAAACTCCATTGGCCGCTCCTCGGCAACGCCCTGGCGTTTGGAATGATCTTCGCCACCTTCCAGTCCTTCATGACCTTGTTCCAGAAAACCGCGCTGATGCTCCCGACACTGGGGGGCGCCCTGGCATTGGAAAGCCTGTGGGTCAAGAGCCGCCACGGACCGATTTTCTCCCTCCCGACACACTATTGGACGACGGTCTCGCCATTGGATTGGATGGTGTTTGCAACCGTCTTGGCCCTCTGTTACGCGATCGGTATGCACGGGATCGCCCGCGCCCGCTGCGGCAATGAGATCCAGACCCGTTTGTTGGACTATCTGTCCAACGCCATCTCAAATTTCTTCGGAAAAAAGCCTATGGTTTTCCAGAACGCCGTCCAGGCTCAAAGCTGGTACGAGTGGAACCTGAAGGGGCTCGTTTTCCCCATCATTGTCCTCATGGTGGTGCCCACGACCGCCGTGCTGTGGCTCTTCACCGACAACACGATCAACGATCTGGTGGAGGCCCTTCGGCTGGAAGGGTGGATGATGTCGGCCGCCGCCATGATCGGGGGAATCATCATGGGAAACATGGGATTGTCCGACGCCTCCATGGCCATGAGCCCGTTTCTGGGAACCAAACCCCTGGCAACAGTCCCCTGGTCCCGGCTTCTCCTGGCCACCGCCTTCCGTTCGTTGGTTTGGGGGGTTCTTATCTGGGTCGCTGTCTACCTTCTGGTATTGGGAGGGCGCGAGCTGGCCGGGGCAAGTCACATGCCCGAACCGTTCGTCTGGTGGCACATGCCAGGCCGAATCCTCGCGGCATGGACAGCCATGACCTTCGGGCTATGCATTTCCCTCACGGGAAACCTGCTCCACCTGAAAATTCTGGGCGGACTCTATTGCGGCTGGCTGGTCACTGTGATGCTGGTGGGAAGCCTGACACCTGCCTGGTTCTCCGAATTGTTCACCATTTCCACTTTGTCCGGGTGTGGAATGGTTCTTTTTTCCCTCACCCTGTGGGCGTGGGGATCGGCCCTGCGCAGACGCATGGTGGAAGGTCGCCATGCGATCCTGGCCGGAATGGTGGTGACGGCCCTGGTCGCCATGGCCGGGTGGCAATGGGCCCGGGGAGCCACTCCACCGGGGGCCACTCGGATCCATCATTTGCTGCTGGTTTCAGGGGTGTTGTCTCTGGCGGTGTTCCCGTTTGCCGCCGCGCCCCTGGCCCTGGCATCCAATCGGGCCCGATAGGGGGCGGCCTCTCAATCTCGCGTCACTTCACCCGCGTCATCGTGAAGGTCCCGCTGTCCTTCGCCGAGTTGAACACCGCATGAAACTGGCCGTTCTTCACCGTGGCGCTGGTGCTGAAGGTGCCGAATAGCGGCAGCCGCTGGCTGCCCTGCAGGTGCGTCCCGTTCTCATCCACCGCAACAACTTCAAGACGGCTCTTGTACAGGAAGGGCACCACCTTCGCGAACCGGCCGCGGAAGTGCACCACCACGCTGGTGCCCTGCTGGTCGATACGGGCGTTCAGCGCCCCGGTATGGCCGTTGGCGTTGCTCGTCCAGTTGCCCCGCCATTGGCCCGCTAGCGGCTCTTGGGCCCGGCCGATTGCCGAAAAACCGCAAAGAAGAAGCAGCGCGCAGAATCCCTTCCACATGGACCCACCCTCCGTTCACTCAGTCGATGATCTTGTTGATCGGGTATTCCACGATGCCCCGCGCCCCGGCCTCGCGCAGTTGCGGCACGATGTTGCGCACCGTTTCCTCCGACAGGATGGTGTTCACATCCACCCAGTCCGGATCCGACATGGAGCTGATGGTGGGCGTCTGCAGCGCCGGCAGCACCTTCAGCACGCTGTCTAGGCTCTTCCTGGGGACGTTCATCATCAAGCCCACCTTGCCCTCGGCGGCGATGGCGCCCTTCAGCATCATCACGATGTTGTCCATCTTCCGCTTCTTGAACGGGTCCTTCAGCGCCTCGGTGTTGGCGATGAAGCGCGTGGTCGATTGCATCAGTTCATCCACAATGCGCAGGTTGTTGGCCCGCAGCGAGCTGCCCGTTTCCGTCACCTCCACGATCGCGTCCGCCAGACGGGGTGGCTTCACCTCGGTGGCGCCCCAACTGAACTCCACGTGCGCCTTGACGCCATGGCGCTCCAGGTAACGCCGGGTGATGCTCACCACCTCGGTGGCGATCCGCTTGCCTTCCAGATCCTTCGGCCCGCGGATGGGCGAATCCTCCGGCACCGCCAGCACCCAACGCACCGGCCGCCGGCTCACCTTGCTGAACACCAGCTCGGTCAGCTCGGTCACCTTGGCGTCGTTCTCCAGCACCCAGTCGTGCCCGGTCAGGCCGCAGTCCAGAACGCCGTCCTGCACATAGCGGGGCATCTCCTGCGCCCGCAGCAGCGTGCACTGGATCTCCGGGTCGTCGATGTTGGGGTAGTAGCTGCGCTGGGCGAAGGTCACCTTGTAGCCGGCCTTGCGGAACAGCTCGCCGGTGGCCTCCTGCAGGCTGCCCGCGGGCAAGCCCAGTTTCAGCACGGTTTCTTTTTTCTCGGAAGACTGACTCATGACCATTCCAAAACGGGGGTGAAAGCACCGGCAAACCGCCCCGGGCGCCGGAAACGGAAAACCCAAGCCTGTTAATAGGTCAGCAAACTATGGACCGGATGTCCATGCAGGCGCCGGCGACCTTCCAAAAACGACAGCTCGATCACGAACGAATACGCTGCCACCGTGGCCCCCGCGCGCCCAACCAGCTCGGCCGCCGCGGCCATGGTGCCCCCCGTGGCCAGCACATCATCGATCAGCAGCACCCGCTGACCGGGGGACAACGAATCGGTGTGCATGTGAAGCTCGGCCTGGCCGTATTCCAGGTCATATTTCACCGCGTGGGTGGTATGGGGCAGCTTGTTGGGCTTTCGCAGCAAAACCAGCGGCTTGTCCAGCAACAGGGCCACCGGGGCGGCGAAAATGAAACCCCGCGCCTCGGCAGCCGCCACAGCATCCACCGTCTGGCCGGTTTTCCGGAATGGCTCCGCCATCCGCTCGCAGCAATGCCGCAAGGCCGCCGGATCCCCCAAAAGCGGTGAAATATCCTTGAACAGGATGCCAGGCTTCGGGAAATCAGGGATGTCGCGGATGCGACTGGCCAGGTCCATAGGTATGGCGGTCCTTGCGGGGTTGGTGATAGCTTGATTTTCCTAGGTTTTTCTTAGGTTTGGCGCCCGCCAAGGCAATGCGCCCCCACCCCGGGGCGGCAGGGAAGGGATGGGATCTCCGTGTCTGAAAGCCTCTTGGAAGAACTGGCCTGGCGTGGCCTGATCGCCGATTCCACGCACCCGGCCGAGCTGACGGATCGCCTGGCCCAGGGGCCTATCACCCTTTACTGCGGGTTCGACCCCACCGCCGACAGCCTGCATGTGGGCAGCCTGATCCCCCTGATCACCCTGCGCCGGTTCCAGCTGGCCGGCCACCAGCCCATCGCCCTGGCGGGCGGCGCCACCGGCATGATCGGCGACCCCTCCGGCAAATCCGCCGAACGCTCCCTCCTCGATTCCGAAACCCTGGCCAAAAATGTTGCCGGCGTGCGCGCCCAACTGGGCAAACTGCTCGATTTCTCCGGCGACCACCCCGCCCTGCTCCTCGATAACCACGCCTGGATCTCACCGTTCTCCTACCTCACCTTCCTGCGCGATGTCGGCAAGCTGTTCAGCGTCAACCAGATGCTGGCCAAAGAAAGTGTCCGCGCCCGCCTGGAAGACCGCGAGACAGGCATCAGCTACACCGAATTCTCCTACATGCTGCTCCAGGCCTACGACTTCTATCACCTGCGCGCCCACAACAACTGCGTCCTCCAGATCGGCGGCAGCGACCAGTGGGGCAACATCACCGCCGGCATCGACCTGA
>JAFMJU010000172.1 GCA_017853285.1 Gemmataceae bacterium | reverse complement strand
TCGCCCCACCTCCATCCGCCACGGCATGATCGCCATCACCACCTTCGTGGCGTTGATGCTCTACCTTGACCGCGTCTGCCTCAGCATCGTCGGTAGTTCCATCCGGCAGGATCTCCAATTTTCCGAGGAGCAATACGCCTGGCTGCTGTCGTCGTTCTTCTGGGCCTACGCTCTGTGCCAGATCCCCGCCGGCTGGATTGGCGACCGCCACGGTCCCAGGGTGGTATTGGCGGTTTACCTGTTCTTCTGGTCGCTGTGCACCGGATTGATGGGGATGATCAGCGGCTTCGCCGCCTTCCTCCTGCTGCGCCTGGGTTGCGGCCTGTTCGAGGCGGGAGCCTACCCACTGGCCAACGCCATCGTGCGCCGTTGGGTTCCCCGGTCTGGGCGCGGACTGGCCAGCGGCACGGTGGCCGTGGGTGGTCGGTTGGGGGGTGCCATCGCCCCCATGCTCACCACTTTCTTGGCTGCCGGAGCATCGGATGGGTGGCGCAAGCCGTTCCTCATTTACGGCGTTCTTGGCATGGTGGGAGCGGTGGTGTTTTGGTTCTGGTATCGCGACAGGCCGGAGCAGCATCCCGCCATCAACCAGGCGGAAATCGATCTGATCCAGGGCGACGGGCCACCGGTGGACAGCTCCAAACCTTCCTTCCCAAATCTGGCCGCGCTGGCAAGTAGCCGAAGCCTCTGGCTGGCCTCGGTGGTTCAGTTTCTGTCCAACTTCGCCTGGGTGTTTCTGCTCACCCTGCTACCCGACTACCTGGAAAAGGTTTTTCAATTGCCCCAAGAAACACGGGCCCGGTACCAATCGCTGCCCCTCTATTTCGGCATCGTCGGCATGTTTTTCGGTGGCTGGGTGACAGACTATTGCTTCAAGAAACTAGGCCCCCAATGGGGCAGATCCCTGCCCATGGCCGCCTCGCGCGTGGTGGTGGGGCTGGCCTACCTGGCCTGCCTGTTCCTGAAGGACCCGCTTCCGGTGGTGGCCATGATGTGCGTGGTGGCCATGGCCACCGACATGGGCAACCCGGCGTTCTGGGCCTGGTGCCAGGATGTGAGCCACAAGCATGTCGGCTCGGTGGTGGGTTGGGGCAACATGTGGGGCAACATCGGCGCGGCCCTGGCCCCGGTTATCATCGTCCGCGTCAAGGGCCTTTACCCCGACGACCCAGCCATGGGCTGGAACGCGGTGTTCCTGATGTGCGCGGTGGTCCAGGTGGTGGGCACCCTGGCCTCGCTGGGTATCGACTCCACCCACCCGATCAACGCGGAAAGGGGCAAGGCGGGGCCGGAAGGAACCTGCCCCCCTTGAAATATCTGTTTTCCCACCGCTTGCACGCGCCCGGCACCTTCCAGTGACCGGCTCACCAAAACAAAAAACCCCCACCCCCACTCACCTCACCTGCAATATCCGCGCGTTGCCGCTGTCGGCGATGGTGATCACGCCGTCGGGGCTGACGCACACGGCGTGGGGGTCCTTCAGCTCCGTCTTGGCCGGGTCGCCGCCCGCCTTGCCCTTGCCGGGCTTGCCTGTGCCGGCCACGGTGGTGAGGGTTTTGGTGGACGGGTCGTACCGGCGGATCGCGTGGTTGGAGGAATCAGCGATCAGCACCTTGCCGTTCTTCTCGATCCACAAATACTTCGGGCTGTTCAGCGGGCACTCCAGCGCCGGGCCATCCTTCAGCGGGCCGGGCTTGCCGGTGCCGGCCACAGTGCGGATCTTGCCGGCGTTGTCCACCACGCGCAGCGCGTTGCCACCCCGCTCGAGGATGTACAGCAGGCCGTGGCCGTCCATCGCGCAGGCGCGGGGATCCATCAGCGGGGCCTCAGACGCCTTGTCGCCGTCCTTGGGCACCGCGCGCTCGCCGTTTCCGGCGATGGTGGAAATACGCACGCCCACCCGGCGGATCCTTCGATTCCCCAGGTCCACCACCAGGTAATCGGTGCCCTTGGGCGTGGAAGCCAGGTGATAGGTTTCAAAAAACCGGGCCCCCTCGGGTGCTCCGCCGTCACCGGCGAAGCCCTTGCCTCCCTCACCGGCAACAGTGGTCAGGGCCCCGGTCTGGGGATCGATCTGGCAGACCCGGTGGTTGAAGGTGTCGGCTACCAGCACCCGGCCATCGGCCAGACGCACCACATCGTGCGGGGCGTTCAACTGGGCGCGGGAACCTGTGCCGTCGGTGTTGCCAGCGGTGCCATTGCCGGCAAGCACCCGCACCCGGGGGGTGGCCCCGGGATCCACCCGCACGATCTGGTGCTTTTTGTAATCCGAAACGATCAACGCCTTGTCGGGCAGGAAGGCGAATCCGAAGGGCATCGGCAATTGGGGATGATCCGCGATCACCTCCACCAGCGTGGGGGCCGTTTGCGCCCGGGTCACCCCGGCCCCACAAACCACGCCAAAACCAACCAAAACCGCCTGCAACCACACCCTTCGCAGCATTTTTTCCCGCCTCCGGCCCATCGGCCCGGGTTCAGCCAGGAAGCGGCATCCGGTCGCCACTTCCCGCTGCCACGGGGCACGATCTGGAGTATCCTATGAATCAGGCTCAACTGCCAGTTTTTCGGGAAAACGCCCGCACTCCAAATCACTGACCGGAACGCCCACGCCATGTCCTCGCCCCTGCCAGCCACCCCGGCCCCCACCACCTGCCCCGCCTGGAAAGCCCTGGCCGAGCACCGCGGTGAATGGGACGGCGTTCACCTGCGCGACCTGTTCGACAAAGACCCCGCACGTTTCGACCGTTATCACCTCAACTTTGACGAACTGCTGCTCGATTTTTCCAAGCACCGCATCAATGACCAGACGCTGAAATTGCTGCGCCAGCTCGCGGTGGAGCGCGACCTGGCCGGTTGGACGCGCCGCATGTTCTCAGGCGAGCGGATCAACACCACCGAAAACCGCCCGGTGCTGCACATCGCCCTGCGGAACCGGGCCAATACCCCCATCCTGGTGGATGGCGAGGATGTGATGCCCGAGGTCAACGCGGTGCTGGCGCAGATGAAATCGTTCTGCGACCGGATCCGCTCGGGTACCTGGAAGGGCCGAACGGGCAAGCCCATCACGCACATCGTCAACATCGGCATCGGCGGCAGCGATCTGGGCCCGGTGATGGCCGTCGAGGCCCTGAAGCCTTACGCCCACCCCCGGCTGCACACCCACTTCGTCTCGAATGTGGATGGCACCCACATCTTCGAGGCGCTGGCCCAGTGCGATCCCGAGGCCACGCTGTTCCTGGTGGCCAGCAAGACCTTCACAACGCTGGAGACCATGACCAACGCGCACACCGCCCGCGACTGGTTCCTGGCCAAGGGCGGCGCGGAGAAGGACATCGCCCTGCACTTCGCCGCCCTGTCCACCAACGAGGCCGAGGTGCGCAAGTTCGGCATCGACCCGGCCAACATGTTCGCCTTCTGGGACTGGGTGGGCGGCCGCTACTCGCTGTGGAGCGCCATCGGCCTGTCGATCGCGCTGTCGGTCGGCTTCGAGAACTTCGAGCAACTGCTCGAGGGCGGCCACGCCATGGACCAGCACTTCCTGAACACCCCGCTGGAGAAGAACCTGCCCGCCACCATGGGCCTGCTGGGAGTCTGGTACAACAATTTCTTCGACGCCCAAAGCTTGGCGATTTTGCCCTACGAGCAGTACCTGAGCCGCTTCCCCGCCTACTTCCAGCAGGGCGACATGGAAAGCAACGGCAAGTCGATGACCCGCGACGGCCAACCCTGCCAGTGGAGCACCGGCCCGGTGATCTGGGGCGAGCCCGGCACCAACGGCCAGCACGCCTTCTACCAACTCATCCACCAGGGCACGAAGCTGATTCCCTGCGATTTCCTGGCAGGCGTCGAGCCGCAGCGGAATGTCGGCAGGCACCACGAGCTGCTGCTGGCCAACTTCTTCGCCCAGACCGAGGCGCTGATGCGCGGCAAGACGGTGGACGAGGCCCGCGCCGAGCTGGTGAAGGCGAAAACCCCGCCCGAGAAGATCGAGGCTTTGGCAGCCCAGAAGGCATTCGCGGGCAACAAGCCCACCAGCTCCATCCTCTACCAGAAGCTCACCCCGCGCGCTCTGGGCATGCTGATCGCGCTGTATGAGCACAAGATCTTCACCCAGGGCATAGTCTGGGGCATCAACTCGTTCGACCAATGGGGCGTGGAATTGGGCAAGCAACTGGCCACCGCCATCATCCCAGAACTGGAGGCCAAGGCCCCGGTGACCACCCACGACAGCTCCACCCGCGGCCTGATCAACGCCTACAAGGCGCGCAGGAAAGACTGACCAGGCCCGCCAACCCCGAACCGGCATCCGGAGAACCGACTTGTTCGCCCTAGGCCCCATCTTCGACCGCGAGTGGCGCACCCTGCCCCGCAACGCACGGCCCCAGTGGTTGCGCGGAGCGTGGATCGGCCTGTTCACCGTCATCGCGCTCACCTGCTGGCTCAGCACCACCGAGTGGAGCCGCCCCGGCACCTACCTCGACATCTCACGCCTGGCCCCCCTGGTCTTCCAGGTGTTCACCACGGTGCAACTGGTCATTTTGGTGTTCTTCGCCGCGCTGGCGGCCGCCAGCGCCGTGGCGCTGGAGAAAGACCGCCGCACCTTCCTGCTGCTCCTCATCACCGACCTGTCCGACCGCGAGATCGTGCTGGGCAAGATCCTCGGCAGCCTGCTGCCCCTGATGCAACTGCCGCTGGCCGTGCTGCCGCTGCAACTGCTGCTGGTGGCAGCGGGCGGCGTGGGCATGGAGCAGGTACTGCTGGCCACCGCCATGACATGGATCGCCATGCTGGCCGGCGGCGGCCTGGGCGGCCTGATGGCCCTCTGGCGCGAGCGCACCTTTCCAGCGCTGGCCCTGACGGCGCTGGGCATCGTCCTCTACCTGCTGGCCACCCGGGTGATCGCCTTTGTGCCCGGTCTGGACGATCCAGCCAACCGTTGGCTGGTGACCGCATTGGACCCGATTACCGCGTTGCGCGTGGTGCTCGACCCCTCAGGCGTCAGCCCCTCGGGGGGCTACGAGGGCCTGCTGGCCCACCTGGGCTGGATGCTGTCGCTGGCCACCCTGCTGCTGGGTGCCGGCGTGGTGATGCTGCGTGTCTGGAACCCATCCGGCGAGCCGATCATGCAGCGCGAGATCCCCTCCGACGCGCCGGAGGAGGAAACCGACCGCCTGAAGGCCCACTCCGGCCCCGGCAAACCGCGCCCGGTCTTTGGCAACCCCATCCTGTGGCGTGAAACGCAGACCCGCGCCTACGGCCGACGCCCCTTCATCATCCAGATCGGCTACCTCCTGGTGCTGGGGCTCATCTTGTACGGTGCCCTCTCCCCCATCCTGTCCGGGGACCGGCCTCCCTTCGCCGCAGCCTACGGTCTGGTGCCGGTGGCCGTGCTCAGCCTGCTTCTGGTCACCGCCCAGGCGGTGACCGCCATCACCAGCGAGAAAGACCTGGGAGCCCTCGACCTCCTTTTGGTCACGGACCTCACAGCGCCTGAATTCGTCTTTGGCAAACTGCTGGGCATATTGCGCAACACGCTGCTGTACATCGTCCCGCCGCTGCTGCTGGCCGGCTTTTACGGTTACATGGGCCTGCTGGCAAACCCGCCGGCCCGTTACCCCGAACTGGGCAGGAGCATGAACGCCTCGGCCCTGTTGTGCCTGCTGGGCGGGGCCGGGGTTGTGTTCGCGTTCACCATGGTGCTGGGCCTGCATATCTCGTTGCGGGCGCGTAACAGCCGCAGCGCCATTCTCACCGCTTTGGGGGCCGTGTTCTTCCTCACGGTGGGCACCCTGGTCACCATCGCGCTCATTCTGGTGAACGGCCGGTTCGAGTACCAATGGGCCAGCTTCCTGGGCTTCCTGGCGGCAGGTATCGGCGGTCTATGGTGGGTGCTGAATGGAGACCGGCCCAGCAGTGCCCTCACGCTGGCCTCGTGGCTTTGCCCTCTGGCGGTCTTCTACGCCGCGGCCAACCTGGTGGTGGGCAAGCCCGGCAGCGTGGAAACCGGCGACCCCCTCATCCCGTTCCTGGTGGTGGGTGGCTCGTTCGGCTTCGCCGTGGCCGCCATGCTGGTGCCCCTGCTCAGCGAGTTTGATGTGGCCATGGGCCGCACCAGCGGCGGCGCCGACTGATTAGCCCTTTCCCTCAAGTTTCCCGGGCCAAAAAACCGAAGGGAAAGTATCGAATTTTGGCCCCGGAACCGGCCTTGGCTGAACTTGTCAAAACCGGCCCCGGTGTTAAGATTCTAAAACTGGGAAAGAAATCCCCGGCACGCCCTGTTAGCTCAGTTGGTAGAGCAGCTGACTCTTAATCAGCGGGTCGTAGGTTCGAGCCCTACACGGGGCACTATATCACTGCCTTATAGTGCTTGATTTGCCAAATCTTTTCGCAAGGACTGACTTTGTGTCAGTCCTTGCGTCGTTTCTGGCAACTTGCAACAAAAAGGCTTTGTGTCTTTTTTGCTGGCCCTTACTTCGGATTTCACATCACTTTATTGCCGTCCCAACAACCCCCAAGGGTGGTGGTCGCCGGGGCCACTGACTAGTCTTGGTCGGTCACCAGGGCATAGTGCTCCAGCGCCACGGCATCCGTAGGACCATGCCACTCATGGACCAGATGCGCGGGCAGAACACGCGTAGCACCACCGTCAGGTAAGGTCCAACGATCTTGGCCAAACCCTCAGCGTCTCATCGCCTTGGCGACGGAGACTTTCTCGGTAGATCCCAATCAGTTGGTCCCCCGAGTCGGCGTTTTTCAACCAATTTGGTTGGTTTAATTTCCAAAATAGTATCGTTAAATTAGCATTTCACAGGCGTTTTAGAACACATTCGCATTGCGGAAGTTAAGCTTGGGTTAGTTCACTGCTCTTTCAGGTGACCCCTCGGCAAAGCATTTTGCCGGTAACGAATCCCTGACGACAACTGATGAGGTGGTAGTGGAGGAAAAGAACGATCAGGCCGTGATCGAGGTCACACGCCGCTGGGTGGTTGACATGGTTATCGGGCTGAACCTGTGCCCCTTCGCCCGGCGGGTTTCCGATTCAGGGCTGATTCGGTATGCGGTGACCGATGCTGGCGACTCCGAGGACCTTCTTGTTGCCTTGGAAAAGGAACTGGTCGCCCTCGCCGCCTCTCCACGGTCGGCGGTCGAAACAACGATCCTGATCCATCCCAAAGCGCTGTCAGATTTCTCGGACTATTTGGTCTTCCTCAACTATGCGGAAAGTCTGGTCCGGCGCCTCGGATTATTGCGCACCATTCAAATTGCTGGATTCCACCCCCAGTACCAGTTCGAGGGCACGACGCCGGAATCGCCGGAGAACTACACCAATCGGTCCCCCCAACCCATGCTCCACCTCCTCCGTGAAGAGAGTGTGACAGAGGTGTCAGGTGACCAGGCTGCTTTGGCCGCCATTCCCCAGCGGAACATCAAGACCCTTCGCAGCCTCGGCAAAGCGGAGATCCTCGCCCGACTTCAGAAGATAAACGGATAACCCAGCGCAGCCCAATGCCTTGTCTTGGTGTAATGACTTTTTGTTCCCAACGGGCTTTGGCAAGCGGCTCAACAATGTGGCTTAGACCTGGTCCCTGTTGCACCATTGCTCTACTAATTCCAACGATTGAGGCCCTACTCGCAGTGCTTCCTCAATTTGGCAGCGGATCGATTTTGGGCGGGCTTGCGTGTACCGGACCGCCATGCCCCATTCATGATCATAATCGCCTGCCAAATCTTCTCGGGAAGGCGGTCCCAAGTCACAATAATCTGTACCAATTTGGTGTCCAAGGACGGTTGGTTTTTGCTGACTGATTTCGCCCCCACCAAACCGCACAATTTTCTTCGTCACAACACGGTATCGTACGTCACTTTAGCGGAAGGCAGCAGTTTTTCCCCGTATTTTCTGCAATTGTTCGAGCCCAACACGGAGCATTCAACTGTTGCATTAACCTGCAAAAGCTTGCTTTCCTCT
>JAFMJU010000171.1 GCA_017853285.1 Gemmataceae bacterium | reverse complement strand
CCGCGCCCCCTGCCATTCACCCGCCGCGATTCCCCCGCCTTCGAGGCCATCGCCTCGCTCGAGGAACGCATAGTGACCCCCCGCTGCCCCGCTTGCCACGCGGTGCTGCGGTTCCAGATCGATTTTCAGGGTGCTTACTTCCGGTGCCTTTGCTCAGGCCACAAACAACGCCTGAACCCCCGATGAGCCTTCCGTCCTCAGCCGCCGGTGAAGTGGCGCGCCACCACCGCGCGGTTGATCTTGCCAAGCGCCGTCACCTCACCCAGCTCCACGCTCAGCTCCCGCTCCATCGGCACCAGCCGTGCCGGCTGCTCGTGCTCTTCCAGGCCTTCCAGCCTGCCCACATTCCAGTTCGGCCTGCTGCCCGCCCGGGCCCGCACCAGCGCCCGCACGCGCGGTTCACCATCCCCGTACACCACCGCCGTCTCCACCCAGGGCAGCGCCAGCAGCGCCGCCTCCACGCGGGCAGGCATCACCTTGCGCCCCGTGCTCAGCACGATCAAATCATTCTTCCGCCCCGTCACCCGCAGGTACCCGTCCTCCAGGCTCCCCAGGTCGCCCGTGTGCAGCCAACCGTTGCGCAGCACGCGCCCGGTCGCCTCCGGGTCACCGTGGTACCCGCGCATCACACCCGCGCCGCGCACCAGAATCTCGCCATCCCCTGCGATCTCCACCCGCATCCCGGGCACCACGCGTCCCGCCGTGCCCGCCCGGTAAGCCAGCGGCGTGTTCATCGTCACCAGCGGCGACGCCTCCGTCAGCCCGTACCCTTCCAGAATAGGCAGGCCCAGCCGAGCGTACGCCTCCGCCAGCCAGCCGGGCAAAGGCGCGCCCCCGCAACCCGCCCAGCGCAACCGCCCGCCAAAAAAGTGTTTCAAGCTCTCAGGTGTCGCCTGCTCGCCGCCGGCCAGACGCCACACCTTCTCGTACAGCCGCGGCACCGCCTGGAAATGCGTCGGCTTCCATCGCCGCAACCCGCGCAATATCCCCCGCGGGCTCACCAGCCGCGCCGCCTGCGCCCCGGCCAGCAGCCCCTTCACCACATCCGCGTTCAAAGCGTACTGGTGCGTCAGGGGCAGCCAGCTCAGCACACGGTCACCCGGCTGGTGGCCCACCAGGCTGGCCCGGGCCCCCGCGCTTGCCAGCAGGTTCCCGTGCGTCAGCATCGCCAGCTTCGGCTCGCCCGTGGTCCCCGAGGTGGGCGCCACCAGGGCCAGGCTCTCGGGCCCCATGCCCTCGGGACAACAATCCAACCCGCCCCGCCGCCCCGTGCCGAACACCACCACCCGGGTCTGCCCGGTCCAGGGCCGTTCACCCCCCGTCACCAGCCAGCGCGCTCCAGCCCGGTCCAAGGTTTCCCGGGCCCCCTGCCACCGCTGGCCCACACCCAGGGGCAGTACCACCGCCCCCGCCCGCCACAGGCCGAACAGGGCCACCACCCAGTCGATCCCTTCACCCATCCGCAGCCCGGCGACATCACCTTCCCGCAACCCCGCCCGGGCCAGTCGCCCCGCGAAATCCACAGCCCGCCGGTGCCATTCGGAAATGGTCAGCTGACCACTGGCGGTCCGCCAAACCACGCGCTCACCCAAAGCCCCGGACTGCCAGGCCAGAAGCCCCGGCAGGTGCCTGACTTTTTCAACAATGGCCAGCGGATCCACTCGGCTATCACCCATTTCTTTGTTGATTTCAGCGCACTGTGTCAAACACGGCAAGTTTGCCGCCTGGGCCCGCCCCGCCGGTTTGGCAATCCGGGCATGGTGGCACGCTTCAAGCGCCCGCCCCGCAAGGGGTTGGCCGTTTTTCCCCCCTTGTCGCTGGCCCACCGTCCGCCCGCTTGCATAATGCTGTTTAGACCCGGTCGCCGCGTGCGGCCGGTCGGGGGGAATGCCCGGGGCGCCCGCGGATCCGTGGGTAACGGGACGGGGCTCCAAAGTCCGCTGCTAAGGACTCGCATTCCCGACGCTCTTGATCTGTTCCGCGCGTGGGCAAAAAACAAACTCGGCGTTAGCGTCGCAGGAGACAAGCCCGGTGATCGCGCGGACCAACCAGGGGCGGCCCGGGGCCTGGGAACCCCGTGCCACAACCTCGCCGCCAGGGCCCTCCCCGGATCCGGGCCCCCCGCGGCGGGGATTTTTCACTTCTTCACCGGCTGCCCCGCCGGCCGTGTGTTCAAAAGATTTGCAGGGGAGCTATTAGGGCTTTTCTCCGCCCAGGCTCGCCTCCCACGCCTCCCGCAGCATCCTCACCCGCCTGCGGTTCACTCCCAGGTCCGAATGCCCGGCCCGGCTGGCCGACCGCACCTGGATCACCGTGCCCTTCCCGCCCCCGGCGGCCTGGCACAAAAACTCCACATCGTCGATGAAACGGAACACCACCGACCGGAACTCCGCCCGCACATACCCGCCCGCGGGCTCGTGCAGCGTCACCCGCGCGTGCGGCATGTCGCGCACCAGCACCGCCAGACGAGCGGCGGTCTGCTCGGGATCATGGGGCGAATGCCACGGCTCCACATGGTGCGCCGGTCTCGCGTCGGTCGAGCAGACGCAGTTGGGGCTGCCGGCGCACGGGTTCAGCCCCGCCGACGAGCCCAGCGCCTGGGGCTTCCCCAGAAAACGGAAAAGCAGCATCACCGCGACGAAACACGCCGCGGTGATGCCAAGTGCGATCAAACCCTGGGTCATGTGCGATTTCCCGCTCAACCGCTTACCGCCCTGGCAGGGCGCCCGGGGCAGGCCGGCTCGCGATCTCTTCCTGCTGGGCCAGTTCGCGGGTCAGCGGGAACGGAGGCGAGGGCGGAACATACTGCGGAGGATGCTCCAGATATTGGGGTGAAGGCAGGGTCATCCCCGCAAGCTGGGTCTGGCAACCCGTGCTGCCCGACAGGGCCAAACCGCCCAGGGCCACGCAGGCCATCGCCGCCAGTTTGCTGGTCTTTGCCATCGGTCTGTCCCCCAACCCGTTGCCTTTTTCGGACTCAATGGGCCAAAAGCCGCATGGTCCCGTTGGGGAAAGTATCGATCCATCCGCCCCTGCCACTTGAACCGATTTTTCCGGTCCTGACGGTTTTCTCGCATTTTCGTGGAACCTGCCCCAAGGTGGGTTACACTGCTGTTGCCTCCCGGCGAGACAACCATGGCGGAACGACGCACCAAAAAACCCCCGGCAGAAACCACCTGGCCCACCCTTTTCCAATGGGGGCAGGGCGAAGGCAGCCAACCGCTTGTCTGGCGGAAGGTCGATGCCGGCCCGGGCCCAGCGCCGCTTCAGCCCGACCATGTGCCACCCTGGTTTCCCACCGGCGCCGCCGGCGAGCCGTTCCGCTTTTGCCAGGCCATGGAACGCCTGGTCCGCGCCATCTGCGCCTCTTGCGAGGAACTCGCGCACATTCAGGTGGACAAGCTCCTCTTCTCCGTCTGTCAGGCCCGCTCGACCGACCGCTACGGCCTGCAGGCCCGCGTCACGCCCCTGCGCTTCCCCGGCGGCAACCTGGAAATCAACCGCCGTGGAACCACCTACACGGTCCAGCGACACCAGGTGGATGGCACCGAAAAGCTGTATCAAGTCACTTTTTGCCTGCCAAGATTTCAAAATCAAACATTCGATGAAAAGATGATAACCATTTTTCACGAACTATATCATATTGGCCCTAAGTGCGATGGCGACCTGCGCCGCCTCGAAGGCCGCTGCCATGCCCACAGCCACAGTCAGGTGCATTACGATGCCCACATGGCCGCCCTGGCCCGCTTCTGGCTGGCCAACCGGCCCGACACCTCCCTCTATAACTTCCTTCGGCTCGACTTCTGGCAACTCCAGGCCCGCCATGGCAGCGTGCTGGGCGTGTTTGTTCCCCGCCCCCGTCTCATCCCTGTCGTTCCGCAATCCTGACCCAGCCCCATCCACGCACAGAAAGCTCCGTCATGACCGCCCACGGGTTGCCCACCGCCCCTTCGCTCGATACCCTCGCCGGCCCTTCCGAAAGCTGGAACCTGATCACCCGGGCCCCGGGTCCGGAGGGGGCCCTGCCGCTCACCCCCGAACTCCTCCGCCACGCCCCCAGCGGCGACCTGTTCGGCTGGACCCAGGATGTGGGCATGGGCTGGAAGCCCGCTGAACTCAACCGACCTGAATACCTGCTCCTCAGCACCGCAGGCGGTCTCCGCGGCGAAAACGGCGAGCCCATCGCCCTGGGGTACCACACCGGCCACTGGGAGGTGGCCCTGCAGGTCCGCGCCGCCGCCGAGGAACTCCGCGCCCTGGGTGGCATCCCCTTCGCCGCCGCCGTCACCGATCCGTGTGATGGCCGCACGCAGGGCACCCCGGGCATGATGGACAGCCTGCCCTACCGCAACGATGCCGCGATGGTGCTGCGCCGGCTTGTCCGCAGCCTGCCCACCCGCAAGGGGCTTTTGGGTGTGGCCACCTGCGACAAGGGCCTGCCCGCCATGCTGCTGGCCCTCGCCTCGTTCCCGGATCTGCCCGCCGTGCTGGTCCCCGGCGGCGTCACCTTGCCCGCCGAGAACGCCGAGGATGCCGGCAAGGTGCAAACCATCGGCGCCCGCTTTTCCCAGGGCCTCATCACGCTGCAGGAGGCCGCCGAGATGGGCTGCCGCGCCTGCGGCAGCCCCGGTGGTGGTTGCCAGTTCCTCGGCACCGCCGCAACCAGCCAGGTGGTGGCGGAAGCCCTGGGCCTCACGCTGCCCCACGCCGCCCTGGCCCCCTCCGGTCAGCCCGTCTGGCTCGAACTCGCCCGCTCCTCCGCCCACGCTCTCACCCACTTGCGAGCCGCGGGACTGAACACCCGCGACATCCTCACCCCCGGCGCGCTCCACAACGCCCTGGCCGTGCATGCCGCCTTCGGTGGCAGCACCAACCTGTTGCTCCACATCCCCGCCATCGCCTTCGCAGCGGGGCTCCCCCGCCCCACCGTGCAAGACTGGATCCGCGTCAACAAGGCCGTGCCCCGCCTGGTCGATGCCCTACCCAATGGGCCGGCGGGCCACACCACCGTCCGCGTCTTCCTGGCCGGCGGCGTGCCTGAGGTGATGCTGCACCTGCGCGACCTGGGACTGCTCGATCTTTCGGTCAAAACCGTAACCGGCCACACGCTGGATCAGGTGCTCGACTGGTGGAAGCAGAGCGCCCGCCGCGCCGCCATGCGCGAGATGCTGGTCCGCAAGGATGGCATCGATCCCGACCGCGTCATCTACTCCCCCGCCGAGGCCCGCGCCGCCGGCCTCACCAGCACCGTGGTTTTCCCCACCGGCAATCTCGCCCCCGAAGGCTCCGTCATCAAGGCCACCGCCATCGACCCGAAAAAACTCGGCCCCGATGGCGTCTACCGCCACACCGGGCCCGCCAAGGTTTTCGTGACTGAGCGCGCGGCCATCGAGGCGGTGAAGTCGGGCGGGGTGCAGGCGGGCGACACCCTGGTGCTCATCTGCCGAGGTCCGCTGGGCTCGGGCATGGAGGAGACCTACCAGATCACCAGCGCCCTGAAGCACCTCCCCTGGGGCAAGGATGTCGCCCTGATCACCGATGCCCGGTTCTCCGGTGTGTCCACCGGGGCCTGCATCGGCCATGTCGGGCCCGAGGCCCTGGCCGGCGGGCCGGTGGGTAAGGTGGTGGATGGCGACCTCATCCGGGTGGTGGTGGATACCCGCGATCTGGTCGGGTCGGTCGACCTGGTGGGCCAACTGGGTGACCCTGCCGATCAGACCAGTCCTGAGCGCGGAAACCACCTGCTGGCAGCCCGCAATCCCCGGAAAGACCTTGCCTGCGATCCCCTTCTGCCGGACGATACCCGGCTATGGGCCCTGCTCCAGCAGGCCTCGGGGGGGACATGGGGCGGCTGCGTCTACGATGTGGACGCCATCGCCCGGAAGCTGATTTGATAGAACAATACTCAGCTCGCCCAAACTACCCCAACCGGTCAGCCTTCTCCTGTGGAGTCAACAACGATGGCGAATCCCCCTCCCCAAAGCTTCGGCCTGGGCAAACTGGCCATGACGCCGGTGAATGTCATCCTGCTGGGCGTGATGATGTTCCTCCAGTTCGCCGTCTGGGGCGCCTGGTTCGTCACGCTGGGTGTTTACCTGGAGAAAGGCCTGGGCTTCTCCGGGGCCTGGATCGGCGCGATCTACGGCACCATGGCCCTGGGCACCATCTTCTCGCCCATGATCGTCGGCGCCATCGCTGACCGCTATTTCAACTCCGAAAAGCTGATGGGTATCCTCCACCTGGTCGGTGGTGTGCTCCTGCTCATCCTGCCGGTGGTGGGGACCAACCCCGAGGCGTTCTACGCCATCGCCCTGCTGTATGCCCTGCTGTACTCTCCCACCCTGGCGCTGGCCAACTCCATCACCTTCAGCCATGTGCCCAACGGCACCGTCTGGTTCCCCATCCTCCGCACCTTCGGCACCATCGGTTGGGTGGTGGTGGGCCTGTTTGTCGGCTTCGTCCTTCCCAGCCTGATCAAGCTGCCCGAGGGCACCACGGTGGATGCCACCGCTTACCCGCTGTACCTGGCCGGTGGCCTGTCCATCCTGCTGGGCTTCTTCTCCTTCCTGCTGCCCGCCACCCCGCCCACCGGCAAGGCTGGCGAGATGCTGCCCGCCATCAAGGCGCTGGGCCTGCTGAAGGACCCCTCTTTCGCGATCTTCTTTGGTGTGAGCTTTGTCATCACCATCGTGCTGGCCTTCTATTACGGCTTCACCGGCAACTACCTGGCCGACTCCATCCTGCCCAAGCTGCCGGGTGACATGCGCCCTGATAGCGTTGCTCCGGTGATGGCGATCGGCCAAATTGCCGAGATGCTCATCCTGCCCTTCCTGGGCGCCTGCCTCTACTTTTTGGGCATGAAGTGGGTGCTGGCCATCGGCATGTTCGCCTGGGGCCTGCGCTACCTGCTGTTCGCTTTCGGTTCCGGCGGGGAGCCTGCTGCCATTGGCCCGTTCCTGGTTATTGCCAGCCTGGCATTGCATGGCATCTGCTTCGACTTCTTCTTCGCCGCCGGCTTCATCCATGTGGATAACAATGCCCCCAAGGAGGTCCGCGCCAGCGGCCAGGCCCTGTTCACCTTCCTCACCTACGGGTTGGGCATGTGGCTGGGCAACACCATCAGCGGCGTGATCGTCGACAAGTACACCCTGTTCAACGAGGTGGGCGGCGAGGCCAAGATCACCCAGGCCGTCGACAGCTTCCTGAAGGCCACCAACCAGGATCTGAAGACCGACGACAAGGGCGTCTTCCTGCACGATGTCGCCAACGCCCTGGGCGGCACCATCGCCAGCCCCATCACCGAGGAAGAGCGCAAGAAGCGCAACATCCCGGTACTGGCCGCCCTGGGCAACGCTGACGAGGCAGCCACCCGCAACCCGAAGCTGGTGGATACCCTGCAAAAGGATCTGGGCAAGGAACTCGGCAACCGCGCCGCCCGCCTGCTGGAGGAGTCTCACGCCAAGGCCCTCGACCCCAAGCACAAGGCGGAAGGTGTCTTCACCACCCGCAACTGGTTCATGGTCTGGATCATCCCCAGCCTGGGCGTGTTCGCCGCCCTGGCCGTCTTCCTGGCCCTGTTCCGCGAGGACAAGAAAAAGGCCCAGGCCCTGGAGCAGGCAGCCGTCTGACCTGACCCCAAACCGTCCACCCGCACCCCCGCCAGATTTGGCGGGGGTGTTTTTTTATTCCCGTGGAAGCGGTCAACTGCCGCAACTACCGCAACTCCGCAACACCCGCAGGGGGTGCGGGAGTTGCGGCAGTTGGCCGCGCAGCGGCTGCCTTTCAGGCATGCCGTGCGCGGGAGTGCATGGGTTCTGGCGCGGAGGGGACATCCCCGTCACAGACAGTCCCCCTGACACAGACCGTCTTCCGCAGAGCCTTCCTGTCTGCTGGGTTGAGGCTGAACCCGTGCACTTCCGCGCACGGCACGCCAAGGCAAAAACCAATTCCGCAATGCCTTGGAGTCTTCGGCGGCTAGC
>JAFMJU010000170.1 GCA_017853285.1 Gemmataceae bacterium | reverse complement strand
AGAAGCGTCGGCTGCGCTGTTGCAGGTATTCCAGAAGGGCGGTGCCGAAGTTGATGCTGGTGTCCATCGCCACGAAATCGATCTGGGCCTTGTGACATTCCTCGCGGAAGCGGGTCTGGTGCGCCGCCAGGGCCTCGAGGTAGTCCTGACGGATCGATTTGGCTTCCATGGTCAGGATGGCCGGCGATTCAATGTCTTCGAACTGGCAGTAGCCGTCGAACGGGAACTTGGCCTCGGCTTCATCCAGGATGTTGAAAACGATGACCTCGTGCCCGGAATGGCGCAGCCGATGCAGGCCGGCAATCACCGGGTCGATGTCCGTCAGCAGGTCGGACAGCAGGATCACCAGCCCCTTTCCACGGGCCACACCCGCCAACTGCATCAGGCACGAACCCAGATCGGTCTCGCCGTGGGGCTTCAGGTTGGTCAGCGTGCTCAGCATGGCCGGCAAATGGCTGCGGCGGGCCCTGGGCGGCAGGATGCGCTCGATCGATTTGCCGCACACCGCCAGCCCCACAGGGTCTTGCTGGTAGATCATCAGGTAGGCGAGTGCGGCGGTCAGGCTGATGGCGTAGTCGAATTTGGTCATTTCCTGGCGGAAGGTCCAGCCCATGCTGGCGCTGGAATCCACCACGAGCCACCCCTGCATGGTGGTCTCGGCCTTGAATTTCTTGACGTAATATTTCTCGGTCTTCGCGTACACATTCCAGTCGATGTCCTTGATGTCATCGCCGGGTGTGTATTTGCGGTGCTCCGAAAACTCGACCGAGAATCCCTGGAAGGGGCTGCCGTGCAGGCCGCTGAGAAAACCCTCCACGATGAAGCGGGCCCGCAAGTCCAGCCGCGACACCTGCTGGATCACCTCGGGCCGAAGGTAGCTCTCCATCGAACGCGGGGCGTCCTTGGAAGTTGCACCTCGGGCTACGGGTGGTTTGCCAGACACGGGGGCGGATCTCCTGGGCTGTCAGTATCGTACCTTTCCGCGGCCGATCAGTCGATCAATACTCCTGCAGCAGCAGGGAGCCGTCGGCGGACTTCAATCCCTGGCCATCGACCTGCCACATGCCGTCCAGACGGCTGGCCAACAGGCCGCACAGGTTGTCGCACAGGCGGTCCACGCCGGTTTCATCCGGGGTATCCAGGCTGCGCATCACAGTGATGAACTGGCGTGATTGGATGATCCGCTCCATGAGTATGGGGGCATCCTGGCAATAGTCGCAAGTTTCCACCCAGGCGGCCCAGGTGTTCAGGTCCCGCCGGACCCCTTCTTCCTCGCAGTGATACCGGTCCACCTGGATGGGGCCACCCGCTGGCGGCCGTATTTCCAGGCGGAACCACCCGCTGTCATCGGCGCCAAAATGGCAGGTGGCACCAGGCAGCCATTCGGCCACCTTCTCAGCCAGTTCCACCGGGTCGGGAGTCTCTTCCGATCGCGCGAATACGCGCATCCACAAGCCCATGAGAAGTATGCCCTTCAGGGTGGATCCAAAAAAAAGGTGTGGGTGACGGATTGTCGCCGTCACCCACACCACACATTTTGACAGATGGACCGGGCCCGTGCAGGGCCAATCAGGGCTTGGCGATGATGTCCGGAGCCGGGTCACCCTGAAGTGCCTTGAGGAAAAGCACCAGGTCGGCCTCTTCCTGCTTGGTGAGGTTCAGCTTGCGAGGAATCACCGCCTTTTGACCGTTCTTGGCGGCTTCCCGTTCGGCCGGCTCGTCCCGCATTTTGTTGCTCAGGTGGGGATTGAGGTTGCCGCCCTTGTTGTACAGCGCAATCACAGCCTCGAGGGTTCCCTCGCTGCCGTCGTGCATGTACGGGGCCGTTGACACCAGTTGCCGCAGGCCGGGGGTCTTGTAGGCGCCCACCAGAGTCGGATCTTTGTGGCCGGTTTCCTGGGCGCCAAAACGGCCCAGATCAGCATTGGCAGGCCATGCCCCATCCTTGGCGCCAACTCCCAGATTATGGAACTGACTGTCACTGTAATTGTCACCCACATGGCAGGAGTTGCAGCGGGCCTTGTTGGAAAACAACTCCTTGCCACGCTGGATGGAGGCTGCCACTTCGGCGATTTTGCCCTCGTCCTTGCCGGCCTGCAGGCCAAGCGCACCCAGGGCTTCGGTGTCCTTCGCCTCAAAGGCGGCCTTCAGCACTTTGGTGAAGTCGCCGGCATTCGTCTCGGGCTTGCCCTCGCCTTCTTCCTCAACACGGGTGCGCATGGCCAGTTCGGCGCGGTCCACCAGGGAGTTGCCTGTCAGGGCCAGACGCTCGTAGGCGGCGATCGCCTTGGCGGCTCCATCCCGGGTGGGCGGGGTGCCGAAGACCTTGGCGAAAGCTTCGACATACTCCGGATTCTTGCGCAGGCGGCTCACCACCTGGTACCAGGGGTTGCCCTTGCCATCATGCATTTCCACGGGATTCTGGGGCGGCCCTTGGGCCTGGTCTTCCAGGGTGGGGGCCCGGCCATTCCAGAACTGCAACAGGTGGTAGCCGCTGTTGTAAACCGTCGGGGCGTTCATGCCGCCCTTTTGGTCAAAGATGCCGGTGGAGGTTTTCATCTGGTCGGTGTAACCCAACGCCGGGTTATGGCAGGAGGCGCAGGAGACCTTGTTGTTCGACGAGATCACGGTGTCGAAGTAAAGCTTTTTGCCCAGCATCACCTTTTCTTCGGTGAGCGGGTTTTCAGGGGGCACCGGCGGGGCGCTGTTCAATCCAAGGGGCACCTTGATGAAAACAGCGTCACGGGTGACCTTCTCGCCGGTGGCCGGATCAACCGAATCCACTTTCCCTTTGTTCCAGAACTCCTTCAGGTTGTTCCAGGCTTCCGGTTTGCGGGGATCTCGCGTGACAAAAATCACCGGCACCTGTTTGCTGAAGGGCGTCATTTTCGCCGGGTCAGGCAATGCGGCTGCCGTCTCGGCAATCTGTGCCGGCGTGGGGTCGCCATCAGCCGCGAAAGATTTGATTCCCGCCATGGCGCCAAATCCCAAGGCCAAGCCATGGGTGACAGCTAAAAGTCTGCGCGGTGCCAGCATGGACCGAATATTGGGATACTGCATGAATGAACCTCACTCGAAGAAAAACTGAATATTTCTACAGGATAGCGAAATCTAACAAGATTGCTAGCGACACAAAGCTGGTCCCATGCGGGGGGGACCTCGGAATTCCGCCTCATATTCCTAGGCAGGCATGTCCGGAATTTCCAAAGCATTATCCGGGGGAAAAAACGCCGGAAAAACGGTTGGAAGTTATCGTTTTCCGGTACGGCTGTACCTTTCCACTTGCGGCTCGGGGATGACTTCCAGCAGTTTCGCGATGATGTCCTCGGCCTTTTTGCCTTCAGCCTGTGCCTGGAAATTCACGCCGATCCGGTGGCGAAGGACAGGTTCTGCGGCCTTGCGGATATCGTCGATCGACACCGAATAGCGCCCGTCCATGGCAGCGAAGGCCTGCCCTGCCTTGACCAGGTTTTGGCCTGCCCGGGGGCCGGCACCGAAATCAAGCCACTTGGTGGCGAAATCGGGCGCGTCCGGGGTGCCTGGCCGGGTGGCTCGCACCAACCGGGCCACATAATCCAGCACATACTCACCCACCGGCACGCTGAGCACCAGTTTCTGCAGGTTGAGGATCGCCTTGTTCGACAGGATTTTTTCCAGCTTTTCCTTGTCACCGGAGCGGGTGGTGGTCTGGAGGATTTTTTTCTCCTCCTCCAGGCTGGGGTAATCCACGCGGACGGTGAACATGAAGCGGTCGAGCTGGGCCTCGGGAAGGGGGTAGGTGCCTTCCTGCTCGATGGGGTTCTGCGTGGCGATCACGAAAAAGGGCTCGGGCAGCTTGTGGGTTTCTTGCCCCACGGTCACCTCGCGCTCGGCCATCGCCTGCAACAGGGCGGCCTGGGTTTTCGGCGGCGTACGGTTGATTTCGTCCGCCAGCAGGATGTTGGCGAAGATGGGCCCGGCCACAAAACGGAATTCGCGACGGCCTGAGGATTCATCCAGAATCATGGTCCCCGTGATGTCGGTGGGCATCAGATCGGGGGTGAACTGGATCCGCTTGAAGGACAGTTCCATGATTTCCGAGAGGCTGCTGACCAGCAGGGTTTTGGCCAGGCCGGGCACGCCGATCAGCAGGCAGTGGCCCCGTGTGAAAATGCCCGCCAGAATCTGCTCGATCACTCCGGTTTGACCCACAATGGTCTTGCGAAGCTGTTCCATCATCTGCTGGCGGGTGGCCGCGAACTGTTGCAGATATTCGCCGATGCGGTCCTGGCTCACGCCTGGCGCTCCTTGAGCTGGGGGAGACGGGGGATTCGCCTGTGCCTGTCCACTTCAGTAAACCCTTTCTTTCTTTGTATGGGAACCCGTTCCGGCAGTCGTTATGGACCCGGCCTGGGGGGCCCTTGGCCGGTTATGGGGGTGAGGCGGGAGGACTACTGCCTTGGCCTTGCTTAGACTGATGGATGAGGAATGTGAGGAATCGGCCTCATGGGTGACCCAAACGAATCGCAGCTTCCTGCCCAGCCTGCCCAAAGTGACGGCGGGCGATGGTGGCGTTTTAACCCCAGGTTCTACCGACCCGGAGAGAAAAAACGGATCTTTCCGGAGGTGTACTGGGTTTTTGGTTTCGAGTTTCTGGCCATGGTGGCGTTGGGACTGGCGGTTTATTTCTTCAGCATCAAGCCGCGGCTTGCCCAAAGGGGTAAGGAAATCGATGTTTACCAGCGGCTGAAAAGCCAGCGGATCCTGTCGAACCAGCCCGACCCTGCCATTTCCGGCACCCCGGATACCCCAGGCAAACCCTAGGCCCGGCCGGCAGTCTTCTGGCGATTGCCGTCCTGGCTGGATTTGGCGTACCTTTTGCAAATTCCGTTTTGTTCCCTGGAGCCCCCCAGCCCATGTACCGCCTTCCGTTGTTGGCAGTCGCGTTGTTTTTAGGCCTGTTGGCCGCCCCCGCCCGGGCGCAGGATCCGCTGCTCCGTTCTGCTCTGTCGCTTTATGACCGGGTCCAAACCCATCAACTGGACAACGGGCTGCGGGTGGCCCTGATCCCGTCACCCGGTGCCGCCACGGTGACCACCATGTTGGTCTACAAGGTGGGCTCGGCGGATGAGTTGCTGGATCAGACGGGCCTGTCGCATTACCTCGAACACCTCATGTTCAAGGGCACCGACAAGCTGATGCCCGGTGACATCGACCGTGCCACGCTGAAAAACGGCGGGGCCAACAACGCGTTCACCTCGGAGGATGTGACCGCCTACCACTTTGATTTCGCGGCCGACCGTTGGGAGAAGGCCCTGGAGATCGAGGCGGACCGCATGCGCAACCTGCGCATCGACTCCCGGCATGAGTTCGAGCAGGAAAAGGGCGCGGTGATCGAGGAACTGAAACGAAACGAGGACGAGCCCTGGGATCTGGAATACAAGGCCATCTTGCCCTTGTTGTTCACCGCCAAGGGGCCCTACGGCCACCCGGTGATCGGCGAAGCGGCCCATGTGCGCGCGGCGCAGGCGGACGGCATCCTGGCGCACCATGGTAAGTGGTACCACCCCAACAACGCGCTGCTGGTCATCGCCGGTGGGATCGATCCCGCCGACGCCCTGGCCAAGGTGAAAAAGCACCTGGGTGGCATTCCGGCCGCCAAGCTGCCCGCCCGCCGGACCCTGCCGGAGGAAAAACCCGCGCTGCCCGCGCGCAAGACTTTCGCCAGCAAGTTCGAGGTGGCCCGCCTGATCCTGGGTTATCCCACCGTTCCCCGTCATCACCCCGATGAGCCGGCCATCGACCTGGCCGCCAGCATTTTGGCCGATGGCAAAAGTTCCAGATTGTACCAGCGACTGGTGGAAAAAGAGCAGATCGCCTCGGCCGCCAGCGCCTCCAACGACACGGGGCGGTACCCCGGTTGGTTCGGCGTGCAGGTGGAACTGGTGGCTGGGGCCGATCTGGCCCGAGCCGAGAAACTGATTGACGAGGAGGTCGACCGGCTATCCAACAGCCTGGTCAGTCAGGCCGAACTGGATCGGGTGCGCCGGCAGATGCTGGCCCAGACCGTTTACTCGCGCGATACGGTGCATGGCCTGGCCCAAAGCGTGGCCATGAGCCTGGTAATTGGCGAGGGAGACGGAAGGGCGCAGGCCAAGGCCTATCTGGAGGGAGTGGCCAAGGTCACCCCGGAGGAGGTCCGGGCCGCCGCGAAGAAATACTTGTCCGCTGAAAACCGTGCCAAGGTGATCTCCATCCCGCCCGGCAAGGGCGGGGCGGGCGGCGAAAAGCCCGCCAAGCCCGGCCGAAGGGATGTGCTGCGCCGGAGCTTGGAAACCGGTGCGCCGGCCTCGGGCAATCCGCTGGCGGGAGCCAGGCGGGTGGTGTTACCCAGCGGCGCGGTGGTTTGGCTGCTGGAGCGGCGAGATTTGCCCGTGGTGAACCTGTCCGCCCGTTTTCGCGAGTCGAGGTTGCACGAGCCCAGGGAAAAGGCGGGGCTTGCCCAACTGACCGGCGGCCTGCTGGAAGAGGGGGTTTCCCACGGCGACTTGAAACTTGACGGCAAAGCCTTCGCGGAGGAACTGGAGGCCATGGGTGCCCAGGTGGCCATCGCCGCGGGCGGTGCCAGCCTCCGTGTGCTCACTCCCCAGGCGAAGCGTGCCATGGAACTGGTTCTTGGCGCTCTTGCCTTTCCCTCGTTTCCAGCCGACGCGTTTGACCGCAACCAGAAGATGCAGCTTTCGGAAATCCTCGAGGCGGAGAAACAATCCATGCAGCGCGCCCGCGAGGCGCTGGCCCGGATTATCTATGGCCCGGAACATCCCCTGGGCAGACGGGGCGCGGGAACCCGCGAGTCGGTGGAAAAGCTCACCAGGGAGGATGTGGTCGCTTTCCATCAGCGCGTCTTCACGCCGGGCAACCTGGTACTGAGCCTGGTGGGCGATTTCGATTCCGCCGAGATGGAGAAGACCCTCCGCGAGCTGACCAGGGACTGGCCCGCCAAGGCCGCCCCGGCCCTGCCGGCGTTGCCTGAGGTGCCCGCCGGGGCACCCGTCAGCGAAGTGGTCAGCATGCCCGAGACGGTGCAGCTCCAGTTCCTGCTCGGGCACCGGGGCATCCGCCGTGACGACCCCGATTATTACGCGCTGCTGGTGATGGACCATGTGCTGGGAACGGGCCCGGGGTTCACCGACCGTTTGTCCAGCAGCCTGCGCGACCGTGAGGGGTTGGCTTACACCGTGAGCGCCCAGATCTGCTCCTCGGCGGACCTCCGGCCCGGTATCTTCATGTGTTACATCGGCACCGATCCCGGTAATTTCGCCCGGGTGGAAAAGCGATTCCGCGAGGAGATTGTGCGCATCCGCAAAGAGGAGGCGAAGCCCGACGAGGTGGAGGATGCCAAGAGCTACCTCGTGGGCAGCCTGGCCTTCCAGTACGACGGCGGCGCGGCGCTTGCCGAACGGTTGCAGGCGGTGGAGCGCTTCAGCCTGGGCCTGGATTACCTCACCAAATTCAAGGCCGAGGTGATGAGTGTGGATCCGGCCCGCGTGCGCGCGGTGGCCGAGAAACACCTCCACCCCGACCGCCTCAACCGCGTCGCCGCCGGTCCGATCGACGCGGAGGGGAAGGTGTTGAAGAAGGCTGGCAATTGATTCTGATGAATGACTTTTCACCACGAAGACGCAAAGGGCGCTAAGAGAAAATGCCCCCCTTTGTCCTTTGATAGCCTTCGTGGTGAATTAGTTGTTTGATGGCCGGATTGCGAGTTCGTATGTCAGGCAGTTTTGATAGGTCGATTCCGACAGACCTGGACCCGGTTCTCTGTGCACGGCGATTGCCGAATCAACCAAGATACGGGCAATCTTTTCCGTCTCATCTATTGATCGGTGCATGGGGCTTCTTCGCTGTCTTTGCGTCTTGGCGGTGAAAAACCCACTTACGGGTTTTCCCCCCGCACCGGGATGAGTGAGACGATCAGCGGGTACAAAGTATCCTCAACC
>JAFMJU010000169.1 GCA_017853285.1 Gemmataceae bacterium | reverse complement strand
TCCATTTTGTGGACAATTGGTCAGGCGGGATGATGAGTTTCGATTACCGCCTGCAACCGGGAGTGGTACCCAGGAGCAACGCGCTGGGCCTGATGCGGGCAATTGGCCTCGACTTGTGAGGATAAGGACAAACCCCGAACGGGCGCGATCCAAATCCAGTCAGAAAATAGCCCGCGACTTTATTCCGTGTTTGGTCGACTGACCGCCACCGGAACCCCGGGTATCGGTTTGGGCGCTTCCACTTTTCGGTAACCCAGAGCCCGGATGACCTCCAAAACCTCGCTCCAGGTAGGGAATGGGCGACGGTTGGCGCGTTTGTAAGCGTCAATCGCGGTGAGGAATTCGATTTCCTCCTCGCTGTATTCCTTTTCGCAGGTGGTTGGGTCCACCATCCGGCGTTTCTCAACCGCTGCCCGCTGTTTGGCAGCCTCCACCCGGCGGTCCTTGCCGCTGCGGCGATCGTAGGCGACGGGAATGTCCTGCTGACGCCGATCCGGGCGGCCTCGACGGTCCAAGGAAGCATTCCCGGGGTCATTAGGCCCGGAAGAAGGCCCACTGGCCTGGTTTTCAGAAGGAGGGATGGATTCCTCGTTCATCTGCCTGGCCGTTCCTCGTGTAGGTAGCAAGCAAGCCCATCGCGCCAGTGGCGAATGTTGGGCATTGTGGTTGATTCCCGATGCACAGACCCCAAAACGCTCCAAACAGGCCGTTTCGCCTTGGCGCCAAACTGCTGGCTGGAAATCGGCTCCACCTGAACCACCGTTTTGGTTTCCTCGAATATTGCCTGGGCAAACTCATGCCAGGAACAATAACCCGCGCTGGTTAGATGATACAGCCCCGGTGGCTTGGCCTCCACAAGGGCCAGAATCGCCGGTGCCAGATCGCGAACCGGTGTGGGGGTGCATATTTGATCGGAAACCACCCGGATTTTTTTCCCTTCCCGGGACAATCGCAGCATGGTTTCAACAAAATTTGTCCCTTTGCCCCCGGAACCCCCGGCACCGTAAAGGCCGCAGGTTCTAATCACCCAGGTCCGGGGATTCCGGATCCTTGTCAAATGCTCACCTGCCAGTTTACTCAGGGCATAGAGGCCTGCCGGTGCCGGCGCGTCCGTTTCCAACCAGGCCCGTGGTTTCCCGTCAGGAAATGTCGGGGTAGGCCCCCCGAAAACATGGTCGGTGCTCAGGTGAATCAATGGGATTTCCAGGCTGGCGCACAAAGCGCTCAGGTTTCCCGCTCCCCAGCAGTTGGCGGTGAAGGCATCACGGGGGTTTTCCTCCGCCCTGTCGACCAGGTTGTAAGCGGCGCAGTTGATCACGCCATCTGGTCTCAGCCTTGTGGCAAGCTCACCTAATTGTTCCGGGGATGCCAAATCCGCCTCTGCCCGGGTTACCGGAATGGCCCTGGGTCCCAAGACACGGGTCATTTCATTACCCAGTTGGCCGGCGGCCCCGAAAATCAACCAGCGCATGCGATCCTTTCCATGCCTGAATCCAGCCGGCCATCGAGGGTTTGTAACCTGATTGCGGGACGGCTCCTAATAATTCTCCGGAACCTTGGACCACCGCCAAGAGGCGGTGGAAACCGCTTTCATCTAAGGCTGACACGGCACCGATGTTTGGGATAGCCTACCTTCGCATGAACGAGAAGCCAAATAGCGGAATCTCCCCGGTGGCTGGCGCCTACCCGTTTATTCCCTCCAGAAGGGTGTGGATGGGGCTGGTTGCGTCCGGATTCACTGCTAATACCTTGCAAACAGCCCGGTCACAACCGATTTGGGGGCGGTTCGCTTACAAACCGGCCAAGGGAAACGGGGCAAACCTTTTGCAGATGGTGCAGGGTGTGCCGGTTCTGGTGGTGCAAGAGGCCAAACCCGAGCTACTCGGTGCGGAAGTAGGCAAACTGGCCTTGGGCCAGGCGAAAGCCCTGTCCGCCTATCCCAAATCCCTGGTGACCCATTTCAAATTGGCCCCTCTTTGGCCCTTTCTGGTGGGCTTGGGCGAAAAGATGGTCAAAAAGTTTCCTGAACGGTTCCAGGCCGAATTGGCCGCCATGCAGGAAAAATCCGGGGCCAGCAGGGCGGACTTGGTCGCTGCCAACACCTTGTTTGACTTGAAACAAATGGTGCTTTGTTCCGGAATCGGCGTGGAACACTCGCGGAGCGCAACCGGGGGCACCCTGTTGGGGCGCAATCTGGACTACCCCCCGGTGGGGGACATTGGGCAGTACACCCTTGTGCAGGTTTTTAAACAGGGCAAGGGATTTTTGAACTTCGCCTCGGTTGGTTTCCCCGGCTTGCTGGGTGTCCTTTCGGGAATCAACGAAGCCGGTTTGGCCCTGGCCATCCATGAGGTGGTGGACATCCGACCGCCCAAGCGGAAATTCAATCCAAGCGGCCTTCCTTACGCCTTGTGCTACCGAATGGTCTTGGAGCAATGCAAAACCATTGACGAGGCCAGGAAATACCTGCTGGGCCTCGAGCGTTCCACCACCACCAACCTGCTGATTTCCGACAAGGAAAGGGCGGCAGTCCTGGAGGTCAGCCCAGACGGCGTGCAGATCCGCTCCGCCGAGGTGGGAACGGCCTGTTGCGCGAACCACTTTTGCCTGGCTGAAAACAAGGCGGATGACCAGGCCAATCCCTTCCAGTCCTTCGAGCGCTTTGCCGCATTGGAAAAAGGATGCGCCTCACCGGGAAAAATATCCCTCGCCATGGTCAAGGAGTTGCTTCACAAGACCAATTTGGGATTCAACACCCTGCAAAGCATGATTTTTGAATGCGGGACATTGCGGCTTCATTTGGCATTTGGCCCTCCGCCAGCTTCAAGCGGTCCGTATCGCGAATTGGAGTTGGCCCCCTTGCTCACCCCTTGAACGACAAGCTGTTGGCTTTTTTTATCGCGCGGGCCAGTCGCATGCGCGCCGCATCCGGCCCGATCCCCATCAGGGCGCCGATGGTCTGGGTTTCCAGTCCAAGCATAAATCGCAGGGTGATGATCAGTCGGTCATTCGGCCGCAACAAATCCAGGCGGGCGGTCGCCAAGGGGGGCAATGGAACCAGGTCCACGGCGGGAAAATGCCAGTCATCCGACAGGGAGGCCAAAAGGTTGCCGCCCAAGCCCACTGAGATCTGCCGGCACTGGAAGGATCGCCGCCAGTCTTCGGAAAGGTTGATGGCAACCCGTACAAGCCACCGGTCCGGATGCTCGATGCGGCTCCCCGTGATCAATTCCTTCCAATAACGAAGGAAGGTCTCCTGCAACAGATCGTGGACCAGATGTTCATCATTGATACGGTTGGTTAGAACCTTGAGCACCCGGTCCCGGGACGCCTGGTGGGCCCGGAGGAAATCTCCCTGCAGGGACCGCTGGCAGTCATGCTGGCTCGGGCGGTCCATACTCCCTCCGGATGGCGCCCGGAGGGAATGGCTCCGGTCCTTCTATCCTGTTGGACGAGGGAACCGGAATCTTGGATTGCCAACCCTTAGCCCAAGGAGGCGGCCAACTCCGCTGACTTGCGCTGGAGTCCATCCAGTAGCGAAAGCCCTTTGGACCAGAAACTGGCATCCTGGATGTTTATCCCCATCATTTCCATGAGTTCCACCGGCGACCTGGACCCTCCCAGGGACAAAACCCGCAGGTAATCTTTGGCGAAAGCTTTGGGATGTTGCTTGTAGAGATGGAACAACGACAAAACCAGCAACTCACCGAAGGCGTAGGAGTAGCAGTAAAAAGGCGAATGGATGAAGTGGCCGATATACGCCCACCACCACTTGTATCCCTCCCCCAGCCGAACCGAATCCCCGAACATGCGCTGATTGGTATCCAGCCAAAGCTGGTTGAGCCCCTCCACGGATAGTTCTCCCTGGTCCTTGCGTCTCGAGTGGACCTCCATTTCAAAACGGGTCAGAACCACCTGTCGGAAAACGGTCGCAATGGCATCCTCAACCTTCCCCATATGAAGGAAAAGGCGCTCCCTGTCATCGTTTGCGGTTTGGACCAATTTTTCAAAAAGCAGCATCTCGCCGAAAACGCTCGCCATTTCTGCGGTGGTGAGCGGGGTGGACGATTGGAGGTAGCCAACCCCCCTGGACAAATGCTGGTGGATCCCATGGCCCAATTCGTGGGCAAGCGTCGCGACATCCCTGGCTGAACCGTGGTAAGACATCAGGATATAAGGGTGGGCATCGGTCACGGTACCCGCCGAGAAAGCGCCACCGCGTTTTCCTTTGCGCGGCATCGCGTCCACCCAGTTTTTGGTCAGGAAAACACGCGCCAGGTCTCCCGCTTCGGAGGCAAGCTCGCTGTATGCACCGCAAACCATTTCGCAAGCCTCCGGCCAGGTGACTGTCCGGGCCGATGTGGCCATGGGAGCGTAGCGGTCGAAATCTTGAAGGTCATCCAAGCCCAGGAGTTGCCCCTTGAGGCGGTAATGGCGCTCCACCAAACCGAACCCGCCTTCCACCGATTCCATCAACGCGCGCACCACCAGCGGATCGATCTCGTTTTCCAGGTTGCGTGGTTCCATCGGGTCGGAGTGCCGCCGCAAGCGGCAATCTTCCTGGTGATCCAGGACAAGGGAATTCAGGATGAATGCGAAGGTCGGGGCGCTTTTTTGCAGGGTTTGGCTGATTCCCTCCGCGGCCTTTCGCCGTTGGTCACGGTCCGGCAAGTACAAGTGGTTCAAAGCCTCTTGAAGAGGAACGCCACTGGTGGATCCCGAATCCTTTGCGGGCAGGATGGATACCGAAAGCCTTCCCACCAGTTCGTCGAAAAGGCGGTTGAAGGCGGCCTTGCCGGACAGGTTTTTTACCTCGGCTATTTTTTCTTCCGCTTCCGTCAGAAAGTGCGGGGCCCGCTTGCGGATTTTTTCCAGCCAATTTCCAAAATGCCTCAATTGGTCCGAGGCCATCAATTGCCCGGCAATTAAACCGTCAACTTTGCCCCACTCCATTTCAAAAAAGATCAGATGATTGAGAGCCCGGGTCCTGGCCTCCCTTGCCCGGGCCAATAATGCGCCTCGTTCGGGTTCCAGGGTGGAGGCTGCGTGGTTCAGCTGGGCAAAAATCAAAGGCCGGTCGAGAAGCTCCAAAAGCGATTGATATTCAGTGATAGCGGTGGCGAATTTCTCGGCTGTAACCGGTCTCCCTGAATTCCAAAGCCCCTTCCACCTGGCCGCGAATTCCTCGCACTTCGACTCAGCCCCGTTGATTTCCAATTCCAACCGTGGGTCCAAGGGGCCATGGCGGTACAAATCGGTCAAATCCCAGCATGGGGGTTCGTTTTGCCATTGGGGTTGGATCGGTGCGACCATGGTGAACCTCTGAATTTCCCGCCTGAAAAACATGTCAGTAATGCGGCAAATCTACCCGGGTCGGCGGTTAATTCGCCACATGGATTAATGGGTAAGATGAGAATAGGGCCGATTGATTTACGCTTTTGCCCCGGATGAGGCCGCCATGACTGAAAAACCACCGATATCCCTGGTGCCCGGCGAATCCGTTTCAGCGGGGCACCGTACTGAAGTGGCCACCCATCAACGGTCGCGCTTCGGTGTGTTTCTACGCCTGTTGGACGCTTCCTGTTATTTCCTCTGTGTTGTCTCCATTATTTCGGGGGCAATTTTCCTGATCCTGAACATTTGGGGGCTGGTCAGCCAGAAGATTGTCCTGCAATGCCTGGCCAGCCTGTTTTTCATCTGCGTTGCATGCCTTCTTGTCTTGGGCTTGAACCGGTTTGAGCGCTTGCGCCACGATGGCAGGTCCCTTCCATAGGTTTGGGGCCTGGGATGGCAGGGTTCCGGACACTAGCCCTGAACGGCCCATCCTTGGGGCCTTGGTTGGATGGATCATGAGCTGGAGTAGCCAATGGCCTGGGACAAGTTGAAGATCGGCGATGCCCAACTGGAAAAAAACGGGCGCCTCCTCTGGATTGTCGGTCCGTGCGTCCTGCAGGATATGGATCTCACGCTGATTATCGCTGAAAAAGCCCGACTTCTGGCCGATCGCTTCCGATGCCCGCTGATCTTCAAGGCCTCTTTTGACAAGGCCAACAGGAGTTCCGGCTCAGCCTTTCGTGGCCCAGGATTGGAAAAGGGCCTTCGTATGCTGGAAACGGTTCGGCAAAAGACGGGGCTGCCCGTCACGACCGATGTCCACGAAACTCACCAGGCGACCGCGGCCGGACAGGTGTTGGATCTGATCCAGATTCCGGCCTTTCTGGCGCGGCAAACAGACCTGGTTCTCGCGGCCGCCGCCACCGGAAAGGCCCTGAATATCAAAAAGGGGCAATTCATGGCCCCCTGGGACATGAAAAACGTGGTAAACAAGGTCCGCTCAGCCTCCAGTGCCCCGCTCCTTCTCACCGAGCGGGGCACCACATTCGGCTACAATAATCTTGTCAGCGACATGCGATCCATTCCGCTGATGGGGGCATTGGATTGTCCGGTGATTTTTGATGCCACCCACAGTGTCCAAATGCCGGGTGGCGGCGGCGACCGAACCAGCGGGGACCGCAGCATGGTACCGGTACTGGCAAGGGCGGCGGTGGCAGCGGGTTGCGAAGGCGTTTTTTTGGAGACGCACCCCCGACCGGATGAAAGCCCTTCGGACGGCCCGAATATGGTTCCCCTGGATCGGCTCGAGGACCTGATGCGTTGCTGTTGCGGGTTCCGAGAAACTTTCCTGTCCGATCCCGGACCCGGGTTGGCCTGAATCAAAGGCGGGAGCATTAGCCTTGTCTCACCCATCCCCTGAAACCAATCCTTCCCCCATGAATCCCGGCCCCAATGAGGCCACGGACACCCCGGGATTGCCCGGGTGGGTTTGGCTGGGCGTCGGCGCGGTCCTTGTCGCGGTGGCAGGCTTGGCCTTCCTTGCCCTACAGCCACCCGCTGCCAGAACGGACCGGGATACCAAAAAAGGAACGGTCGAGGAAAAGCCCGACCCGGCGCGCGATGCCCGCCAATTATTGGCACAGTCGCGCGATATCGATTCCTGCAAAAAGGCGATTGTCCTGGCAAACCAGACCGAAACTTCCGGCGGCTCGGGAAAAGCGGCCCAAGCAGACGGCCTTTCCCAAGTTGATTTGGAATATGTCCTCAGCGGATCCTTCCCGCCGGCGGATGCCTGGTATTGGTCTGAAATGGCTTTCCTAAGGGCGGTGGTTCAGGGAAACGATCTGGCCCCCCCTTCCGGAAGGCAGCTTTCCCTCGGTCATTTGGTTGATCTGTGGGACTTTTCCATGCGGTCGGTCCGTCTTTCGGACCTCGCGGTGGAAGAGCCGGAAAACCGCGGGATCGCCCCCCTCTACCAGGTATTACGCAGAGGTACGGGGACAGCCGAGGAAAGAGGGTTGGTTTTCCTTGAGTTGATGAACCAACTAGGGGGAAGTGGCGACATGGCAGCCCCGACCGGTTGCCTGGTGAAGACCCAGCGGTCGGCTGGGGACCCTTTCCACCTGATGGTCGCTTTCCAGACGGAACCTTCCGGGCCTGTGTATTTCGGCGATCCGCGCACAGGCAGGCTGCTGGGAAAAGGTTGGTCTCCACAGACATTGGAGGAATTGCTGAAGGATGGAGCTTGGTTGGCTCCTTTCGGCGCCAAGGGAGAAACGCTCGGCGACCTGAAGCTGAGCCTGAATGGCGCCACTTTCCTGGTTCCATTCCCTTTGGCATCCCTGGCGGAACGACAGAAAAAAGCCCAGGCTCAGTTGTTTCCAGCCAATGATTCCCCCCTCCTTTTCCGCGAGCCTGCTCCCGTGCTGTCCAGACTGCGTCAAGCATTGTCCAAGGCGGGACTGGCAGAACCCAAGGTGGTTGTGGACCCGGTGTATCTCGGGCGGCTGCTGAGGTTCCTGCCGAAGGCCGAAGGAGGCAGGGACAGCGGAATCAGCAAACAGGGAACCGAATTGTCCATGATCCCATGGGACGCTGTGTCGGCCGAGCTGGTGCCCCAGGTTGTTCAAAGTGTCGCCGGGATAATTCTCAATT
>JAFMJU010000168.1 GCA_017853285.1 Gemmataceae bacterium | reverse complement strand
TTCCGCTGCCAATGCGTGGTTTTAGCGGTTGTCCGGCCGCCAATGGATGGGGGTGACCCGGTTCAGGCGGGTGGGGCCAAAAGCTGGCTTTGCGGGATTTGGGTGAAGACGGCCCGGCCCGGCCGGCGCCACTCCAGCCGGAATTGGGCCGGGCCGGTGTTGTGGACATACTCCACTTTGATGTCTGCCTTTTGCCCGGCCTTCAGGTAAAACAACCCGCCGGCGGTGTAGCCTGTCCCCCGTCGGCCCGTGTTGTTGATCATCAACAGGCCGTTCACCCACACCCGCGCGCCGCCGTCGTGGAAAGCTCGCAGCGAATGGTACCCGCTTTCCAGCGCCTGCAACTGCCCCAGCCAGCGGACGCTGTAAGTGTCCCTCGCCACGCGCGGATCCGGGCTGCTCAATCCCCAGTTGAAGCCCAGGGTGGAGTCCAGCCGGCTGAATTTCAGGTTGGTGAAATTGGCGTTGTCGTAATAGTTGCCCACTAGCCCGTTGCGCGCCGCCGTGTCGTTGTCGGCGATGGTGATGCCGGCCGTTTGTTTGGCGCTGTCGATCGTGTAGCCGCTCCCGGTGGCCAGGGTGAAACCCAAGTTTTCAGCCCCTTCTACCAGTGAATCATCAATCGGCGTGACGGTGATTGTCTTCACGCTTTCGCCGATGGCGAAAGTGATGGCCGATGGGATTCCGTTGAAGTCAGTTGCCGAGGCAGTCCCACTCAGAGTGTGGCGGATGGAGAGTGCCGTGGTGGTGGCACCGGTGCGGGCAATTCGGAAACTGGCGGCAACCGGGCCGGCCTCGCTCGCACTGGCCGAGATCACTTCCACCGTCACCACCGGTAACGGCACCGGTGTCGGCGATGGCTGCGCGGCATCGAGCAGCGCCCGGTACTTGGGTGCCAACTCGGTTGGTTGGGTCATGGACTGCAGCGCCCCGAAGGCCCCGTAGGGGGCCGCGTACAGTCCGCCGGTGAGGTTGAAATGCTGGAACAGTTCCAGGCCCGCGTCACGCGCGCCGTTGAGCAGGCGGGAGTAGGCATCGCGCATCTGCGGAGTGTTGCCCGCGTCAAAGAATGCCTGTTGGTATGGGGCGCCCCAACTGTCGAGGTGGGGACCACCCTCGTAGGCCACAAAGCCGATCGGCCGGCCCAGCTTGGCCGTCAGGCTGTCTGCCAGCACCTTGTGGTCCTTCAGCCAGCCGATCGCCTGGGTTTGGTTGGCGATCAGCGCGTCGATCACCTGGTCTGCCGTGGTGCCGGAGCCGAACCGGGCCTTGGCGTCATCGCTCACATACATGTAGGCGGCGCAGGAAATGGCGTCGAAATGCCCGCCCATGTTGGAGGCGATCTGGCCGGCAATCCAACTATTCGCCTGCTGTCCGGCCACCACCCGCGTGATCCGGTTGGACTGGCCAGCGAATACCTCCGACCAGATGTCGAAGTCGCGCCGCGTCTCGCGGGCCACCAGCGCCCAGCGGTCCCCATTCAGGTCGGCGTTGGCGGGCAGCGCCAGTTGCCGTGTCACCCAGGGAAATGCCTCGAAACCGTAACCCCCGTTCCAGGTCTCGTTCGACCATTCCACATACACCTTGCGACCGGGTTCCAGGGTGTCCCGCACGAGCGTGGCGAAATGGCGCACATAGGTGTCGTCGGCCCCGTGGGGCATGTTCACCCAGGCGTCGGCGTCCAGTTCGTTGCACAGGGCCACCAGGTATTCCGGCGCCACGCCGTTTTTGAAGTCTCCCGATTGCTGGGTGGCGTGGTCGTACGGCCGCCGGTCGCTCCAGGTGGTGATGTCGCTCAGGTTCGTTTCGCCCCAATCCATGAAACGGATGGTCTTGAACGGGGCCAGCTTCTCCAAAAATTGGGGATGGAACGGGGAAAAGGCGGCTCCAGGTGTCCACACCTGCCCGGCAAAACTCTTGCCCCCCGCGTCGGGCATCCACAGGTGCACATTGCGGACAGGGTCGGCGGCGTTCATGCCGGCGATTTTCATATGGATGCCATCGTTGCTGGGCTGCACCTTCAATAGCGCATAGTTCTTGCCGGTGGCGGTTTTGCCCTGCTCGGTCTGGGTGGCGGCAAAACCCCAGGTCACGGTTGCCGTGCCCTCCCATTCGGCCCTGTAAACCCCGGCGGGGTACGCGGTGCCGATATCCCGGAACATCAGCGTTCCCAGCCGTTGTTCCATCACCTGCCCTTGGGCGTTGGTCCACCGGTTCAACTGGGTGGGCCAACCCTTGGAATCCACCCGCACCTCCCCGCCGCCTTCCCACGATTCCTGCCCGGTGGCGGTATTGAAGGCATGGCTAATCCACGGGCGGGAAGTCTTGAAAGCGTCGGTGAAGGTCCAGGCGGCGCTCCAGTCGCTCACACCCTCCAGGTTCATCCCCACAGCCATGGCGGCTGGAACCTCCCGTCCTTCCAGAACCTCCAGCACCGGGCGGTTTGCCCCGGGCCCGCCAGAAGGCTGGCTGGGTCGCCTGGCAGACTGATTGCCAAAGATTGCAAATGGATTCTTGTTTTTAAGGAATGCAAGCATGCGAATTCCCGAGTAGGCAAACCTTTGGGATGACGCAAAAACGCCCGGAGAAATCCCGTGACAATGGGCTGCATTCACGGTATTTTCCTGCCGCCTGAAGGCGGTTTGGGGAACCATAGGTTATTTTTTTGGATCAGGCGAAAAAACGGTAGCGGGCCAGGAAGTTGGTGGGTGTTTGGGAGATGACAGAACGGACTGATGTGGCTATTTGACGCCCGGGCTCTGGTCGGGCTTTGCCAAACATATCACAGGTTGCGAATGCCCAATCCGGGAAAAAAGGTGGCAGATCAGCTTGATTCAGTGGACTTCTGAAGCTGTCTCTTCCTTCGAGAAAAGGATCTCCATGAAAAACAGGATGCTGCCCCACAATCCGCCAAACGACAAGGCGACGCTCACACCGATCAGCCCGGTCTCCACCGGCCCGCCTTCGAAGATGCGGAAAGGTATTTTGGTCGCCTCGACAAACACCTCGATAAACAGTCCCATGACGATATACATGATCCCGTATTTGATGGAGATCCCATCCAGGTGGTCGCGTTCCCCGGCATGGTCGGTCAGGCCAAGCAGTTTTTTGATCTCATGCCGCTCCTCGATCAACACGCCAAAGGCGACCATGATGGTGGCAACATTGCCATTGAGATCATCGAGGCTGTCGACATTGACGCCTCGGGCAAGCACCGAAATCAGATCGTAAAGGACGGCCACGCTCAGCAGGGCGAGTATCAGGTTGAGCGTCAGAAACCCATTTCGGCTGATGAGCGCCTTTGCTAAAAGCTTGAGGGCAAAACGCATCGCAAAAAACCTTCAGTCAGATTGGGCGGACCAGCAGTAAAGGCTAATATTTTTCAAGAACCGCTCCAAGCCGCATCTGCCGAAACCAGTTTCCACGGAAAACAGGGCGGACTGTCTCCTACACTGTTGCTTGTGGTGGTCATATCCCCATGTGGGCCAAGCCGTGGATGTTCGCACCCTTTTGAAAAACCTGCTTGATGATCCCACTGGATCTCCCCCATGGGCCAAGGCATGGTTGGCAGCCGCCGGCTTCTACAACCTGGTCTGGGGCGCGTTCATCATTCTTTTTCCGGGCGCCCTGTTTGATTGGACCGGGGCCAACAGACCCAGTTACCCTGAAATCTGGCAATGCGTGGGCATGATCGTGGGCGTGTATGGGGTGGGCTACCTGATCGCCGCCACCAAGCCCCGGGTGCACTGGCCCATTGTGTTGGTGGGCCTGATGGGGAAAATCCTGGGCCCCATCGGTTTTGCCAAGGCGCTCTATGACGGCGTTTTCCCGCCCCTGTTCGGCCTGACCATTCTCACCAACGATCTGCTCTGGTGGGTGCCTTTCGGCCTGATCCTGCTGGACGCCTTTCGCCACCACACCTCCGGGTCTGGGGCCAGGCTCCCATGAGTCCCCAGGTCTATCATGGGGCGTTGTTGGTCCATTGCGCGGTCACCTGGTACATGGTGGGTCTCATTTGGTTTGTCCAGGTGGTGCATTACCCGCTTTTCGCGGGGGTGGGTGACCAAGCCTCGGCAGCGTACCAGCGCGCGCACATGCGCAAAACCACCTGGGTCACCCTGCCGCCCATGCTGGTGGAGGCGCTTCTGGTGGTCCTGCTGGTGCTGCCTTTGGGTGGACAGTGGCCTGGTTGGGTGGAGCTGACAGGTGCCGTATTCCTTGCGGTGATCTGGCTTTCCACTTTCCTCATCCAGGTTCCCTGCCATGAGAAACTGGCTCTTTCGTTTCAGCCACAGATTCACAGGCGGTTGGTCGCCAGCAACTGGATCCGCACCCTGGGTTGGACTTGTCGCGGGGTGCTGGCCCTAATGCTATTGCCCCTGTGAGCCGTTGCTTTCGGCGCCTGGAGTTGGTCCCGCCGTCATCCAGGTTCTTCCCGCAAAAAAATAAATTCCGGGTAATTCACCACCTTTCTTGCTTGACTTGATCCCCGGCACTGACGGACGATGGAAGGTATACCCGGTAGGAGGCCGGGTTGCCCATTTCACTCATACCTTTCCACGGATTGGTTTTTGACTTCTCCAATCCGTCCGTCGATGGTGGCGTCTTTTTCGAATCAGACAGTGGTGGCTAATGGAGAGACACCATGATTCAGACCGCGACGCAGGTTGACTGGGGAGCCTCGACCCCAGATTGGCAAGACCAGACAGTTTTGGAATTGCAGTTGCTGCTACCCGCCGATCAGGCGTTTGCATTGGAAGAGTTGGGCCAGTCCAACGGCCTCAGTCTGGGCAGCATGATCCGTCAGATTATTTCCGAGCGATTGCATCAGACAGTTGCCTGATGGTTTTCCATGGTCGAGGTGAGGGTACCCGTTCCGTCCGGGGTGGGTGCCCTTACCCCTCCCGTCCGGCCCGGAGAACCTTCGGCCCTTCCGCTACCACCGAAACGGTTTGCCTGGTCATCGGGTGGGTGAACACCAGCCGTTCAGCGTGCAACCAATAACCGCCATCACCTGGCAGGCCGGGGTTGTTCGTTTTCGGCAAGCCCCCATGCCTGTAGAGGGGATCTCCTGTCAGGGGATGCCCGACCGAGGCCAGATGGATCCGGATCTGGTGGGGCCGCCCCGTGTGTAAATCCACGCGGAACAGCGTGCTTTCCTCCCGCCTTTCCACAACTGTGGCCACGCTGTGGGAGGGTTTGCCGGTAGGGCTGGCAGCGAATACCTTGCCCAATCGCGGATGGTCCACCTCGCCGATGGGTGTCCGTATATCCAGCGTATCCGCGTTGGCGATGCCGTCTCCGAGTGCCAGGTATTGCTTGGCCACCCCACTCCAGTCTCGCAGCAAACGGGAGGTTGCCTCCGGGCTTAGCCCGAACAAGACCACCCCGCTGGTGGCCCGGCCCAGTCGATGCAGCGGGCGGGCGTCGGGGAACCGTTGCCGCACCAGAGTTAGCAGCGTGTTTTGGTAAAAACCCGCACCCGGCAGGGTGGGCAGGCCGCTTGGCTTGTGAACCGCCACCAGATGCTCATCGTTCCAAATCACCCCAAACGAGGTGGGCGTTTCCTCTTCCTGCCACCCCGGCCTGCTCCACACCAAAACCTGACCAGGTCGCAGGGGCGTGTTGGATGTGGCCACCACCCCATCCAATTCCAGTTCTCCCCCGGCCAAACGGTCACCCCATTCGCTTTCGGTGGAGTGGTTGAATGCGCGCGCCAGGTACGCCGTCAGGGGAATCTCCTTCCCCTCCGGACCCACCACATGGCGATAGCGGTACCCTTGGTTCAGCATCCCACCATACCGACAGGGCCGCTGGGCGGGGGCAACCCGGAAATAGCCTCAGCTACCCTGCGTGAGAAAGTTTCCGCCCGGTCATTGCCTGGCGTATTTGTACAGGTGCTCGTCGGTGCGCAGGTACAGCGTCCCCTCGTCGAACGCGGGGGATGCCAGGGTGCGGCCGGTCACCCGGTTTTTGCCCAGCACCTTGAACTGCTTGCCGGGCTGTATCCAGGTGGCTCCCCCCTCCTCGTTCAGCAGGAGAATCTTGCCGTTCACCAAAAACAGCGAGGCCGAATAGTTGCCGTCCACGCGTTCCATCCAGTGCCTCTCGCCCGTCTTCACATCCACACACGAGGCGATACCCTTGTCCGAGACGAAGTACAACTCCTCGCCCACCAGTAGCGGGGTGGGCGTGCTGGGCGCCCCCTTTTTCAGCCGCCACACGACATGGCTTTCTGTCACATCCCCGGTGCCTCCCAGCCGGGCCGCGATCAGTTCCGGGTTGTCGTAGTCATGGTTGTAGATCACCATCCCGTGCGTCACCGTGGGTTGCGGCACCACCGACCAGCCCGGCGCCCGCACCTTCCACAGCTCCTTGCCGGTGGCCAGGTCATAGGCGGCGAAATGGTCCGGCCCGGGGGCCAGCACCTGCGCCTGGCCGTCCACCACCGTCACCGTGGGCGTGACGAACGAGTGGCTGATCTTGGCGGCGACAGACCGTGGGGTCTTCCACAACACCTTGCCGGTGCTCGCGTCCAGGGCGGTGACAAACGGCTCCTTGCTGCCGTCGCAAACGATGGCCAGCTTGCCGTCATGCAGCACCGGCGACCCGCCGCTGCCATGCAGGGGAGGGTACACCAGTTCATTGCAAAGCCATTCCAGCGTGCCATCCTTGGCCGACAACCGGGCCGTGCCCAGCGTGCCAAAATGCACGAAAACCGAACCCCCATGCAGGATCGGAGTCGGGCTGGCATGGCTGTTCTTCGTGTGGATGGCTGGCGCCTTGTCCACCTTCCGCACCTCGCGGTCCCACACGGTTTTGCCGGTGGCGGCGTCCAGCGCCATCGCCCGCAGCGACAATCCCTCGCCCTGCTTCACCGCGGTGGTCAGATACACCTTCCCGTCGCCCAGCACCGGCGAAGACCACCCCAGCCCCGGCACGGCCACCTTCCAGGCCACATTCTTCGTGTCGGACCATTCCTCGGGGATGTTCTTGGCGGCCACATGGCCGTTCTCGGCCGGCCCGCGGAATTTGGGCCATTGGTTCAGGCTCAGGGAAGAGGCGACAAACAGTTCAAGCAGCATGGAATCAACACCCTGGGGCGGAAAAAAGCAGGGGAAACCGGCCAGGCGGGATACGGCCTCGGCCCCTTTCAAATCGATAGGATTTCGAGGATATCACCCCCGGGCCTGACGGGGAACCAAATTCCGAGGAAAGGCTGGGCTGGTCTGGGCCTTGCGAGGCTGATGGCCGGGGAGCCGGCCGTGCTTTTGGGGTGCATTCAGGCCGGTCCTGCCTTAAGCTAAGCCCAATCGATTTCCCCCGAGGGGTTTATTTTTCGCACGAACGGAACCGGCTTATGACCTCTGCTTTCCTGGGTGAATTTCTCGGCACAGCCATCCTGATCCTTTTGGGCGGAGGCGTCTGCGCCGCCGTGACGCTCGAAAAATCGTTCGCCAAGGGTGCCGGTTGGATCGTGGTGACCGCGGGCTGGGCTTTCGCGGTCGTCTGCGGCATTTTTGTTTCCAAGGCCTTCGGTGGCCCCGGGGGGCTCAATCCAGTGGGGCCATTTGCCGACATCGTCCAGGGCAAGGGTGAGTTGGCCACCAACCTGGCCATGATCGCCGCCGAATTCCTCGGCGCGTTCACCGGAGCGGTCCTGGTGTGGCTGCAGTACCTCCCCCACTGGGCCCAAACCTCCAGCGCCCCGGCCAAGCTGGGAGTATTCTGCACCGCCCCGGCGATCCGCGACACCAAGGCCAATTTCATCAGCGAGGCCCTTGGGACTTTCGCACTCGTCTTCATCGCCTCGGCTGTCACCAAGGAGGACCTTGGAATCGCCCAGGCCCCGCTGGTGGGCATGGTGGTCTGGGCCGTCGGCCTCGGCCTTGGCGGGACCACCGGCTACGCCATCAACCCCGCCCGGGATTTCGGCCCGCGCCTGGCCCACGCCCTCCTGCCCATCGCCGGCAAGGGTGGCTCCGATTGGGGCTACGCTTGGATCCCGTTTGTGGGGCCGTTTGTGGGGGGCACCTTGGCTGCCCT
>JAFMJU010000167.1 GCA_017853285.1 Gemmataceae bacterium | reverse complement strand
GCCCTGGCGGGGCAGGTTGCCGGGGCGCGGTTCATGCCGTTTGACGGCGGGCACAACGCATGGGCCAGGAGCGAGCAGGTGAGGATTGGGCGGTGAGAGACGCCCGGATTGATTGTGAACCAATTGGGACGGGTGTCTCGCCTGTCTGTGGGACAAGCCTTTTGTGAGCGGATCTAAGCGCCCCCAGTAATCCAAAAGCAGGAGCCCGCCCATTTCGAATGGGCGGGCTCCGAGAAGGGATAGTTTTAATCTTGCCGGCTTAGGGTTTGGCTTTTTTCTCGGCGGGTTTGGGTGCGGGCTTGTCCTTTTCGGGTGGTTTGGGGGTGGGCTTCTCGGCGGGTTTGGGCATGGGTTTCTCGACGAACTTGTCGTCGGGGAGGGTCTTCAGCAACTTGCCGGTGGCGAGTTCGAAGACGAGGACCTTGCCATCCTGGCCGCCGGCGGCGAGGGTCTTGCCGTCCTTGCTGACGGCGAGGGACTGGAGGAAGCCCTTGGCGCCGGAGAAGGTGCGGACGCCCTGGCTGTTGTCGGCGTTCCAGATGCGGGCGGTCATGTCGCCGGCGACGCTGGCCACCTGGGAGGTGGCACCCACGAACATGACGCGGTTGACCTGGTTGGAGTGGCCGGTGATGGAGCGGGCCTGCTCGCCGGTCTCGTAGGTCCAGACGCGGACGGTGTTGTCGGCGCCGGCGCTGGCGAGCAGCTTGCCATCGGCCTTCCACGAGACATCCATGGCGTGGTGGGTGTGGCCTTCCATGCCCTTGACGGCCTTGCCGGAGGGGACCTCCCAGACGCGGACGAACTTGTCGGCGCCGGCGCTGGCGAGCAGCTTGCCGTCGGCGGAGAAGGCGAGGCCGTAGACGGTGTCGGAGTGGGCGGTGGGCAGGTCGGCCACGCGCTTGAGTTGGGGCAGCTCGTAGATCTTGATCTCGCCCTCGAGCGTGGGGGCGCCGCCGCCGGCGGCGAGCAGCTTGCCATCGGGCGAGACGGCCAGGCAGGTGACGCGGTCGGCGAGGCCATCGACCTTGCGGACGATCTGGCCCGATTCACGGTCCCACACGGCGATCTCCTGGAAGCCGCCGCTGATGACGAGCTTGCCATCGGGGCTGAGGGCGACCGACTCGACGAGGCCGCGGTGGGCGGCGCCGGTGGGTTTCTCCTCCTCGCCGTCCTTGTTTTTCACCTTGGTGGTGATCTCGTCATCGATGAGTGTCTTTTCGAGCTTGGCCTCGGGGAGTTGCCAGAGCTCGAGGCGGTCGCCGCGGCCGGAGGCGAGGAGCTTGCCGTCGGCGGAGAGGGCCAAGGCCAGTGCGGGCTCGTAGCCGGGGGGCGGGGCGTTGAGGACGACCTTGGGGCGGGTCTTCATCGTGACGGGGGGTTTGGCGCCCTGGTCGATCCACAGCTTGACCAGCGCGAGTTCGCCGGGGGTGAGAGGTTCCTCGCCCTTGGGGGGCATGAACGGCTTGTGGGTGCGGGCGGACAGTTTGTAGAGGGAGCTTTCGGCGCTTTTGCCAGCGACCACGGAGGGGCCCTTGCGGCCACCCTTCATCAGCGCGGCGTGGGTGCCGAGGTCGAGCTGGCCTTCCTTGATGTTGCCGGAGTGGCAGTAGGCGCACTTGCGGGCGAGGATGGGCTCGACCTCGTTCTCGTACACGACCGGGGTGGTCCGCTTGAGATCCACGACCGGGATGGGCTGCATGAGGGCCTTGTCCTTGGCGTCCTTCTCCTGGGCGCGGAGGGACGGGGACAGGGCGGTCAGCCCGGGGATGCCACAGGCGAGCAGGGCGCTGAACAACCGTTTCTTCATGGCTTCACCTCCACCGAGAACGCGATTTCCTGGCTGATGGGCAGATTGCCGTTGGTCCACTGGCCGGTGACCTTGAGCTTGAGGTCCTTGCGGATGCCGGGGGCGGCGTCGGTCGCGGCCTCGACGATGACTTTGGTTTCCTTCTGGCCGGGTGCGACATCGGCGACCGTGATCTTCAGGCCCTTGGCCAGGTCGCCCATGGGGGGAACCAGAGCCACCTGCAGGGGCCCGGTGAAACCGTGCAGGCGCTCGACGGCGATTGTCACCTCGCCGCGGCTGCCCTTCTTCACGGGGGCGGGGGCCGGGACGGTGGCTTTGGCGAGTTCCTTGGGGACGACGCGGATGACCACGGGCTGGGCCCATTCGACCCGGGAGGTGGCGGGCTTGTCCTTGGCCATGGGGTCTTTGTTGAAGGGTATGGCGAGTTGGGCACGGATGGCGACGGGGTAGTCGCCGAAGGGTAAGCCGGCGGGGACGGTGACGGGGATGGATCCCTCGGCCTTGTCGCCGGGGATTTTCACGATGGCGTTGTTGTTGATGAAATTGGCGGGCATCTCGATGGCCTGGATGGAGACCTCGGCCTTGGGCTCCTTGACCAGGCGGTCGAGCTTGACGATGAGGTTGGCCTTGCCGGCGGGGGAGACGGCGGGCTGGTCGAGCCGGGCGGAGAGGCGCAGCGGGGGGGCGAGGAGAGGATTGGGATCGCCCTGGGGGGTGACGGAGAGCCAGTGGTCGCGGCAGGCCCTGATCTGGGGCAGCAGGTTCGCCTGACCGGCGGCGACGGGGCGCTGGTAGGTGAGGCAGCGGACGGGTTGTCGGAGGATTTTGCCACCGATTTCCGCCTGGGCGGTGAGGGAGATTTTCCACGGGGGAGGGGCGGGGCCCTCGGAGGCGGCAAAGACCAGATGCCCCTTATCCATTCCCGCCGGGATGACCAAGGGTTGGCAGGTGACACCCACGGGCAGGTTCTCGGGCAGGATGGTGACCGGCCCGGTGAAGCCATCGTGCCGCCAGATGCCGACGAGCAGTGCGGTGGTGCCGCCGCGGGGGAGGCTGATGTTTTCGGGCCGGTACTGGCTGGCCGGCAGGGAGGCGGCGACAAAACCGGGCTCGGGCGCCAGGAGTGCGAGGCGGTAGGAGTGGCGTGGGCCGGCGGTGAAGGCGGAGGTGCGGCTGCGGACGCGGATGAGGTAGTCGCCCTCGGCGGGGGGCGTGAAGGTGGCGGGAGCCGGGTCGGTGACGCGGAGCAGCAGGCGACCGAGGGGGGAGGAGGCGGGGGCGTCATCGAGGTCGAGTTGCTGCTTCTCATCGGCCCTGGGTTTGTCGCCGGGGGCGGAGGCGGGGCCGGTGACGGTGACCTGCAGGTCGGCCTGGGAGTCCTGCTGGTCGGCGATGGCGCGGAGAACCACGGGTTTGTTGGCGGTGAGGCGGACGCGGTACCAGTCTTCATCGCGCGGCTTGTCCATGCTGCCGGTGAGATCGCAGAGGGCCGGGATGGACTGGGCCTTGTCGCGGGAATCGTTGGGTTCGGTTTCCGCGAGGCACGGGGTGCCGGCGGGGGCCCGGCCGACGAGGGGCGGGTGGAGCGCGAGGGGGTTTTCGGTCTGGGCGGTGGTCCACCAGGCGGGTTGCAGGTTGCGCGCGGTGAGTAGGCGGCGGGGGGGCCATGGGGCCTCGCCATCGCCGGCGGCGACGGGTTGGCCGGGGGGGCCATCGAGCAGGACCGGGCGCAGGGTTTGCCCGGGGCCGGAGACCGCGGCGGGGAGCCAGCCGACCTGGGGGGCGCCCTTCAGGCTGACCACCAGACGGTAGCGTGAATCGGCGCCGCCGCCCTGGTAGCCGAAGGAGGAGAGGCGGATCAGGTGCTCGCCATCGACGCGGGCCACGGCGGTGAGCATGAGGTCTTCGCGCAGCGGGGAGCGGCCGGAAACCATCCGTTTGCCATCGGGGCCGAAGAGTTCCATCTGGGCTTCCAGCGGGCTCTCGAGGCTGAAGGCCTGGCAGACCAGGGCGATGTTCTGGCCCTTGGTGAGGGGGATTTTGAAATAGTCGACATCGGTGCCGGCCGAGATGACACCCTGGGCGGCGGATTCGGGCGGGATGGGCTTGGCCTCGGGGACATCGTTGTTGGGCTCGATTTCCTGGGCCTCGGGCACGCCGCTGACGAGGAAGGCGCGGGGGTTGGAGACGCCGAAGCGGCCGATCAGGCGGGCATCGTGCCAGCCGAAGGGCACATCAGCCGCTGCGGTGATGATGAATTTGGTCACCGGCGGGCGGGGTGGGGCGGGTGGCGCCATGGGGGCGGGCTTGCCCGGCTCGGCCTTGGGGGCGGGTGGAGCGGGAGGCGTTGGCGGGATGACGGGTTTGGCGATGAGGCCGTGGTGGTCGAAGACCAGGGCAACCGGATCTTCCAGGTCAGTGCCGGCGAAAGTGACCTCGATGGTGGCGCCACGGGTGACTGCCAGCGGGGTGAGATGGGACAGATAAGGCGCCGGGGTGGCGGCATCGGGAACCTGGGCGGTGGCCACCGGAGCCCACATGGCCGCGACGAGGCAGGCCCAGGCAATGGCGCGGCGGCTGAAAAAACGGATCATTCAGGGCTCCCGGGCGAACACAACGCCGGTCGGGCCGGCAGGGGGTTGAACCGTTTCAGGCGGGACTGCCGGGTGGCGGGGCAGCCTATCGGTCCATGGCAGGCGGGAGGTTTGGCCCGAGACCCGGCGGAACCGGTCTTGGAACCAAACCCAAAGGAATCCAGATCACCTAGATTAACAGTCTAAACCAACCGGGCGCACGATCAAGCGGGCGCCGAGAGCCAGAAAATGGCGGGAAAGGCGTGGAACAACCGGCACGGCTGCTGTTTTTGGGTGATGTGGTGGGGGATGAGGCCCTGACCCGGTTGGAGCAGCGTATCCCCAGCCTGCGCTTGGAGTTGGGTTTGGCCGGTGTGGTGGTGAACGCGGAGAACGCGGCGGGGGGATCGGGTTTGACGGCGGCGCAGTATCACCGGCTGCGTCGGGCAGGTGTGGACTTGGTGACGCTGGGGGACCACGGGCTGAAACGGCGGGAAATTGTGCCTCTGCTGGAACGCGGGGAGGCGATCAGCCGGCCGGCGAATCTGCCGAGCGGTGCGCCGGGCCGGGGGTGGGCGCAGGTGGATTTGGCCGGGGGCCTGAGGCTGCGGGTGGTGACGGTGCTGGGGCGGGTGTTCATGAAACCGATGGACTGCCCATTTGACGCGGTGGACCGGGTGTTGGCGGAGATGGGGGACGGGCCGGGGCTGACGCTGGTGGACCTGCATGCCGAGGCGACGGCGGAGAAGGAGCTGCTGGGTTGGCATCTGGACGGCCGGGTGACGGCGGCGCTGGGGACACACACGCATGTGCCGACGGCGGACGAGCGGGTGCTGCCACGCGGGACGGCGTATCAGACGGATGTGGGGATGTGCGGATCGATGGCGGGTGTGCTGGGGCGCGACCCGGAGGCGGTGCTGCGGACGACGCGGACCGGGCTGATGGAAAGCTGGGGGCTGACGGCGGGGAAGATCGCGCTTTCTGGCGCGGTGGTGGAGGTGGACCCGGGTACGGGCAGGGCCACGGGGATACGGCGGTTCCGGGAAGAGTGAGCGGGCTAGACGCCCAATTCGGATAGCAACGGTTGCAGAAAATCGGTCATGGGCCGGTCCGCCCCCGGGTTGGGGCCTGAGCCGATCCAGACGGGGCGGTCGAGCGGGTCGGCGGCGGGGAGGCCGTGGCTGCCCTGGACCAGTGTGTCATCGAGCGGGATCACATCGAACAGCGCGCGGAAGCCGAGTTTTTTGGCCAGTAGCCGGCGCAGTATGCGGCCGGTGGGCCAGAGCAATTTGGGATCAACAAACAACTCGCAGGGATCGTAGCCGGGCTTGCGGTGGATGTCGACCGTGCGGGCGAAATCGGGCGCGCGGGCATCGTCGAGCCAGTAGGGGTAGCTGAACCAGGCATCAGGCCGGGAGAGCGCCACCAACTCGCCGGAGCGGGGGTGGTTGAGGCCGAGTTCGGAGCGCTCGTCGCCGGCGGCGACGCGGGCGACGCCCGTGGTGGAGGCGACCAGGTCGCGGACGCGGGGGATGTCGGCTGGGTTGGCCACATAGACATGGGCGATCTGGTGGTCGGCCACGGCGAAGGCGCGGGAGCCGAAGGTGTCGAGGATCTCGCCGAAGGGGCCGTCGCGGACCTCGAGGAGGCCCGCCTGGCGCAGGACGCGGTTGAGGGGGACGGGTTGGTGGACATCGCAGTGGCCGTATTCGCCGACCACCCAGACGCGGGCACCGGCGGCCTGTGCGGCATCGAGCAGCGGGGCGGCGGCGTCATCGAGTTGGCGGACGAGGGCGGGCATGTCGGCGCCTTTGACGCCAGCGCGCTGGGGCTGGTAGTCGAGGTGGGGCAGGTAGGCGAGGAGCAGGTCGGGGTGATCGTGCCTTAGGACATTGGCGGCGGCCTGCGCGATCCATTGGGTGCAGGGCAGGCCGGCGCGGGGGCCCCAGAAGGAGGGGAACGGGAAGGGACCGAGGTCTCTTTCCAACCGGGCGGGGATGGAACGGGGCAGGCCGTCGATGCCGAAGCGTTTGTCGCCATCGGCGCCGTAGAAGGGCTTGGGGGTGACGCTGATGTCGAAGGGCGCGCCCTGGTTGAACCACCAGAAGAGGTTGGCGGTTTTCAAAGCGGGTTTTCGGGCCTTGAGGATCTGGGGCAGGGTGGGCGACTGGATGAGGTGGTGGGATTGCTGCCAGAGGCGGATTTCGCGGGTGTCGCGGAAGAGCCAGCCGTTGGCGACGATGCCGTGGTCTTGGGGGAGTTTGCCGGTGATGAGGGTGGCCTGTGCGGTGCAGGTGACGGCGGGGGTGGGTTCGACATGGCCGACCACCCAGTTGGCCTGAGCCAGGGCATTCAAACGGGGGGCATGGGGCAACAAGCGGCGGGTGAGGCCGACGGCGCTGACGAGGATCAGTGGGGCGGTCATGGGGCTTATTCCGTAGCAGCTGCCCTTGGGGGGTTGGTTTGATAACCTGAACAGGGGTGGAATTGACGCATTTCTGCTAGATTAACACCTTGGTCCGGCCGCGGCCGGAATGATTGTTTTTCGCAAAAAGTTATCCCAACAGCGTGGTTTGAGGAGCGTTCCCGTGAGTGACCGGTATCTGTTCACCAGCGAGTCGGTATCGATGGGTCACCCGGACAAGGTGGCCGACCAAATCAGCGACGCGATCCTGGACCACTGCCTGAAGCATGACCCGAAGAGCCGGGTGGCGTGCGAGACGATGGTGACGACCGACCTGGCTGTGGTGTCGGGCGAGATCACCACCGGGGCGCCGCTGACGCGCGCCATCGTGGACAAGCTGGTGCGCGACACGATCCGCGAGATCGGCTATGTGGACCCCACCATCGGGTTCGCGGCCGACACCTGCCAGGTGGACTGCAACCTGCACTCGCAGTCGCCGGACATCTCGGTGGGTGTGGACACGGGCGGCGCGGGCGACCAGGGGATGATGTTCGGCTTCGCCTGCGACGAGACGCGCAGCCTGATGCCGCTGCCGATCTACCTGTCGCACCGGCTGGTGGAGAACCATGCCACGATGCGGCGCAACAAGCAGTTGCCGTTCGTGCGGCCGGACGCCAAGAGCCAGGTGACGGTGGAATACAACGCGGACGGCACGCCGCACCGCATCCACACGGTGGTGCTGTCGACCCAGCACGATGACAGCGTGATCGTGAAGCGGAACGGGAAGAACTACTTCTCGGACGAGGCGCGGAAGGTGATCATCGACAAGCTGATCCTGCCGACGCTGATGGCGGAGCGTCCCGACCTGGTGGAAGGCAAGGGGAGCATCAACCTGGTGCCGGTGGGCGAGACGGCCCCGCTGGCCGACGGGCATATCCACTGCCACATCAACCCCACGGGCATCTTTTTGGAAGGCGGCCCGCACGGTGACTGCGGGCTGACCGGGCGCAAGATCATCGTGGACACCTACGGCGGCCGCGGGCGCCATGGCGGCGGCGCGTTCTCGGGCAAGGATCCGACCAAGGTGGACCGTTCGGCCGCCTACATGTGCCGCTACATCGCCAAGAACGTGGTGAAGGCGGGCCTGGCGGGGCAGTGCGAGGTGCAGGTTTCGTACGCGATCGGCTATCCCGACCCGATCAACATCTGGGTGAGCACCTTCGGCTCGGCCAAGCACGGCCTGACCGATAGCCAGATCGCGCGGTTGGTGAAGGATAACTTCAAGC
>JAFMJU010000166.1 GCA_017853285.1 Gemmataceae bacterium | reverse complement strand
CCGGTGGTGGATGGGGACCTTGTACCGTTTCGGCTCCCACAACTTCCACCAGTTCTCGCGCTTCCTTTCCATCACGCTTTCGCCGCGCACATGGATCTCCAGCCGCTCGAACACGCTGGGGTCCATGCGCATCTGCAGGCCAAGTCTTGATCGTCTGCCTTGTCCCGTCGCCACCTGCTCCCAGGCGATCTGGCGGAAGTTGCCCTGTTGCAGCAAGCGTTCCAGCAGCTCGAAGAAGGCGGATTCCTGCTCCAGCTCCGCGGCCGGGTCCAAATCCGTCAACGGTCGGGTGTCGGTGTCCGGGTCGAAAGGGGCATACAGATCCTTCAGGTGATCCAGTTGCACCTGGAAATAATGATGGAAAAGCGCGCTGGAGATGCCGAAAAAACGCAGCCACTCTTGCCGGTCGGCATCGGCCCCTTGGCTGGCCAGCAGGCCGGCCAGCTCGGCCTTGCGCAGCGGGATGAAATGATCCTCCCCCACGGGCTCGGTCATGGCCTGTTTCCCGGGACGGATGGGCCCCTAGCTGAAGACATGGTCAGTGCCCGGGAAGCCGCCCTCGCGCACCTCGGCAGCGTAACGCTGGGCCGCCGACCGTATCACTCCAGCCAGGTCTGCCTGCTGCTTGACGAACTTAGGCTTCACCGTTTGCTCGAGACCGAGCAGGTCGTTGATCACAAGCACCTGGCCGTCGCAGGCCGGACCCGCGCCGATGCCGATGGTGGGAACCCCCAATGCCTGGGTGACTCGCCTGCCCAGTTCCGCGGGCACGCATTCCACCACCACACCGAAAACACCCGCCTCCTCAACCGCCTTGGCGTCGGCCAAAAGGCCGTCGGCGTCGCGCTGCACCTTGAAGCCACCCAGACGCCGGACCGATTGCGGGGTCAACCCCACATGGCCCATCACCGGGATGCCCGCATCCACCATGCGCCGGATGGCGGCAACATTGCGCCGGCCGCCCTCCAGCTTCACGGCGTGGGCTCCTGTTTCCTGCAGGATGCGCCCGGCGTTGCGCACCGCCTCGTCGTCGTTCACCTGGTAACTGAGAAAAGGCATATCCACGATCACCAGCGCGCGCTTCGCGGCCCGTGCGACCATCCGTCCGTGGTAGATCATCTGGTCCAAGGTAACGCCCAGGGCGTCCGGCTGACCCTGCACCACCATTCCCAGAGAGTCACCCACCAGCAGGCAGTCGATACCCGCCTCATCCAGCAGGAGGGCTGTGGGGTGGTCATAGGCGGTCAGCATGGTGATGCGCTTGCCCGCCCGTTTGGCCGCCACCAAATCAGGCACGGTCACCCGGTGTTCCTTGTCGAGGGGTTGCCTGCTCATTGGGCGGGTCACCATCCGTTGCAACGGGCCACGCCTTGTCAACCGGGGCGACCATCGTCCGGCGCGGGCGTGTTTTCGTTCCTACACTCAATTTAACCAACTTTTTGGTGAGGTCTGAAGGGCGGAAACCCTTCCGGGAGTGGGAGTTTCGTCATGGCACAGGCGGTGGCGGTGGTGGGTGGCGGCTGCTTTTGGTGCCTGGAGGCGGTTTTCCAGCGCCTCAAGGGGGTGTCCGCCGTTACCTCGGGCTACGCGGGCGGAGGTGTGGACAGCCCCACCTACCAGCAGGTCTGCTCCGGGGATACAGGCCATGCCGAGGTGCTCCGAGTGGCATTTGATCCCCGGATTCTTTCCTTTGAAAAACTGCTGGAAGTGTTTTTTCTGCTGCACGATCCCACCACCCTGAACCGTCAGGGGGCGGATGTGGGTACCCAGTACCGTTCCGTGGTCTTTTGCCAGGACGACGATCAGGTCCGGGTCAGCCAAGAGGTGATCCAGTCCTTGGGAGCCGCGGGGGTTTACCCGTCACCCATCGTGACGCAGGTGGTCCCACCTCCCGCTCCAGTTTTCTGGCCCGCCGAGGCGTATCATCAGGACTATTACAACACCCACGGCTTCCACCCCTACTGCCAGGTGGTGATCGATCCCAAGTTGCGCAAGTTGTTGAAGCTGTTTCCCAAGGAAGTTGCGGATCAATCAATCTGAAACTGTTTTCGAACGGGCGAAATCCGGTCAGGGAACCAGATCAGACAGCCGTTCCCTTTCTGCTTCAGGCAAAAAACTGGCGGTGAAGGAGCGCCTGGCGATGGTGCGCAGGGCGCCCTCTTGAATGCCCAGCCTCTGGGCGCAGGCGACATAGTTGTCCCCGATGTAAAACTGGATGTAGGCCGGGTCATCCGAGTGAAGGGTCACCGCCAGGCCGGCCTCGATCAGTCGGGGCAGGTTGTGCCGTTCGAGGGAACCAAATACCCCCAGCCGCACATTGCAGACCGGGCACACGGTCAGCGGAATTTCCGCCCGTGCCACCCGCTTGGTCAACTCGGAATCTTCCAAAATCCTCACACCGTGGTCGATCCGGCTCACGCCAAGCAGGTCGATCGCTTGCCGGATGTATTCGGGCGGTCCTTCCTCCCCCGCGTGGGCCACGGTTCTAAGCCCGGCGTCGCGCACCCGCTGGAAGGCTTTCGCAAACAGGCTGGGTGGCCTGCCCTGCTCACTGGAATCCAGTCCCACCGCCACGAAACGGTCCTTGTGGGGCAGCATCTCATCCACCAGTCGAAGCGCTGCTTCAGGATCCAGGTGCCGCAGGATGCAAGGGATCAGCAGGCTGGAGATGCCGTGCCTGACCTTGGCCCGACGGCATCCCTCCTCGATTCCCTCCAAAATCTGGACAAAGCCCAGCCCTTTTTCCTGGTGGGCTTGCGGGTCGAAGAAAAGCTCGGCGTGTTTGACACCCTGACCGGCCACCTTGTCGAAATAAGCCTCGGTTAGGGTGGTGAAATCCTCTACGGTGCGCAGCACCGCCATGCCGGCGTAGTACAGTTTCAAAAAAGCGTCCAAGGACCCGAACCGGTAGGCGGCCAACACCTCCTCCCGATTGGCGTAGGGAACACGCACCTGATTTTTGCCGGCCAGCGCCAGCAGCATGTCGGGCTCCAGTGTGCCCTCCAGATGGACATGCAGTTCGGCTTTGGGTAGTGCCATCAGGTCCATGGCAAATCTCTCCGCGCTGTCAGGTCAGTACCTTGCGCATCGGATCGGGCAGGGGGGATTCAAATGACAGCACCTGCCCGGTGGCCGGGTGGCGGAATTCCAGCCTGCAGGCGTGGAGGGCGATTCGCCCGCAGGGGTTCAAGGTTGCACCATAAAGGTCGTCACCCGCCACCGGGCAGCCCAGATGTGCCATATGGACACGTATCTGGTGTTTCCTGCCGGTCTCAAGTCCCAGTTCCACCAGCGACAGGTTGCCGTGGGTTGAAACGGTGCGGTAAGTGGTGATCGACCGCCGAGCCTCGGGCCCGGGTCGGTCCACGACGCGCACCTTCAGGTCGCGCCCCTCCTCGATGAGGTTGTCCACCGTTCCCTGGGAGGGCCGGGGATGCCCCTGACAGATGGCGAGGTAGGTCTTTCTCACGGAGTCCCAATTTTCCTGCAGGGAATCCGCGATCTGTCGGGTGCGCCCAAACAGCATCAGGCCCGAGGTCTCACGGTCCAGCCGGTGAACCACATGGGGCCGCCCTGCTTTCTGCGTGTCCAGCCATTCGAGGAGCTTGGCGAACATGGTGTTGGTCTTGTGGGGCCCGTTGGCCACCGAAAGCAGCCCGCTAGGCTTCTCCACCACCAGCAGATGGTCATCGCTGAAAACGATGGGGAATGGGGGTTTGGCGGTCTTTCCGGCTGCCTGCGCCAGAAATTCAGTGGGTGGTAGGGCCCCCTCGGGCAACATCGCCAGGGTGTCGGATGCAGCCACGGGATGATCGTGCCGGGTGACAATGGCGCCGTTCACCATCACCCGTCCGTGTTGCAGCAATTGTTTCACCCGCGTCCGCTTCATGGGGGCCAGCGCCTTCACCAGCCAGAGAAGAAGCGGTTCCTCCGCGGGCGGAGATGGGATCGTCTGCAAGGCGGGGGGCATGGTGTGACCTGATAGAAAGCGTGATGCAGTTATCACTTCATCATAACAGGCCTTCTTGACCGCCTTACCCAAGGCCAGTGGGGCAAAAGTAATTCATAAAATCCGGGTACCGGCGGGGCCTGGCCCTTCATTTCAGCCTTGCCGCCTCCGGCTGGCCGATGCGAGACTTGGAAATTGGAACCTGAATTCAAGATGGAAAAGCATCAGGAAGGTGCCAATGTCCATAATGCATGCGCTGGCATCGGTTTGGGTGATGGCCGCCGCTGGCGATATCCACCAACCCGGCGACCACTCCCGCACCACCAAGGTCAACGGGACCGATCGTTCATACATCGTCCACATCCCGACCAGCTACATGCGAGGCAATTCCACCCCCCTGGTGCTCTGCCTCCACGGTGCCGGCACCACCGGCAAGATGATGCAAAACCTCACAGGCTTGTCCAAAAAAGCCGATGAGGCGAATTTCATCGTGGTCTTTCCCAGTGGCACCGGGTTCGGTCAGTTGCTCACCTGGAACGCTGGAGGCTTCCAAAAGGGTGTGGGCAGCAAGGCGGATGATGTCGCCTTCATGAGGCAGATCATTGATGAAATGTCCAAGGAGCTGCGGATCGACCAGAATCGCATCTATGCCTGTGGCATCAGCAATGGCGGCATGATGAGTTACAGGCTAGCCTCCGAGTTGTCCGATCGCATCGCAGCCATCGCCGTGGTCGCCGGATCGGTGGCGGTGGAGGAGTGCAAGCCGAAGCGTCCGGTTCCGGTGCTCCATATCCACGGCACGGCCGACAATGTCGTTGCGTTCCAGATGACCGAAAAGAACATGCCGCCCTTCATGAAGCTGAAGTCGGTTCAGGAATCGATCAAGATGTGGGTCAAACTGGATTGTTGCGCCGAGCAACCCGAGGTGGAACAGATTTCCAAGCCAGACGACCTGAAGATCATCCGCAAACGCCATAACCACGGCAAGAATGGTTCCGAGGTGGTGCTTGTTGAGGTGGAGGAGGGTGGCCACACCTGGCCTGGCATGCCCCCGCCCCTGAAGATGTTCGGCAAGTCGGCGAAAATGTCCGCCAACGACCTGATTTGGGATTTCTTCCAGAAGCACCCGATGAAATAACCCGGGGCCCCGGTTCAGCTCCAGAGTTCCAGGATCGGCTTGCCGTCCGGGGCGATCGCCATCGGTCTGCCGGTGAGATCCGGCACGGTCACTGTGGCGCTGTCGATACCCAGGTGACGGTAGATGGTCGCCAAAAAATCGTGCGGCCCAACCTTCCGTTGCGTGACGAATTCCCCGCGTTTGTCCGTCGCGCCGATCACCTGCCCGCCCCGGATTCCACCGCCGGCGAACAGCATCGATCCCGCGTGATGCCAATGGTCCCGCCCAGGTTGCACCACCCCGGCCGCCCCGCTGGCCACGCCGCCGCCGCTGCTGGCCACATGTGAAATTTTGGGCGTTCGGCCGAATTCCCCGGTCACCACAACCAGCACCCGTTTGTCCAGCCCGCGCTGGAACACATCCTCGATCAGTGCGCTCACCGCCTGGTCGAAAAACGGGGCGCGGTATTTCAGCGCGTCGAAAACATGGTGGTTCACCGCGTGGTCGTCCCAGTTGGCCACGCGCCCGCACAGGGGACCATCCAGGGTGCTGGTCACGATTTCCACGCCGGCTTCCACCAACCTGCGGGCCATCAGCAATTGCTGGCCCCAGGCGTTCATGCCGTATCGTTCCCGGGTCTTGGGGCTTTCCCGGTTCAGGTCGAATGCTTCCGAGGCCCGCTTGCTGGTCAACAGCCTGAGGGCCTGCCCTTGGAACTGGTCCAGCGTGTCCAGCAATCCGGCCCGATCCACCGCCTTGTTGATCGAGTCGAATTGTTTTTGCAGCCCCAGTCTCTGGTCCAGCATCCCAAGCCGGGACGGATCCCCCAGTCCGATATTGGGCACCTTGAAGGTGGGCGAACTGGGATCCCCCAAAACCGCGAACGGCTGATAGCTTTCACCCAGAAATCCCGGGCCAGCGATGGTGAAATTGTCGTACCGCACCACCGGGTTCACGCCCACATAGTTGGGCAACTCACGGTGGGGGTCGAACCGAAGCCGGTGGGCGACGGTCATGAAGTCCGGCAGCACCGGTTTCAGCTTGTCGTTGGGATCCTTGTCACCCCCCAGCACCTGCAGCGACCCGGAAGGATGCCCGGGGCCTGTGTGCGCCAGCGAACGGATGATGGCGAATCGGTCCGCAAGCGCGGCCTGCCGGGGTAACAACTCGCAAAACTGCATGCCCGGGGTGCGGGTGGCGATGGTCTTGTAGGGGCCACGGTATTCCACAGGGGCATCCGGCTTCGGATCCCAGGTTTCCAGATGGCTGGCGCCCCCGCGCAGCCAAACCAGTATCACCGCGGTGTTGCCCCCTATGCCGGGACCACCACCTTCGGCCCGTAGTCGCAACAGCCCCGGGTACGAAAGGGAGGCAAAACCACCCAGCCCAGCGGAGAGTGCCTCACGGCGGTTCGGTTGCCGTAAATCCTTGCTGCGTTGCATGTTCCAGCCCATTCCAGGGAAGGGGGTCCGGGATGGTCGCCCGAGGCGGGCGGAGGCGGGAGATTTCCCCTAACATACACCAAAAGGTCTGCCACGGGACCCGCCATAAGGAAAATCAAGCCACCCCCGGACGAATACAGGTGGGGGAAGCCGGATCATCCAGTCCCATCGGATAAGGATCATTGATGCTGCCGCATGTGATGCTGTGGAACCTGTTCGTGCGCCGGGCCATCGCCGAATCGGCGGGCCTGCTCTGGCAAACCCACAACATGCCCGGTTGGTTCAAACGCCGCATCAGCATGCTGGGTGCGGATAACCACCACCGCATGGAGGTGGAAGACGCCTTCACCCTGGTGACTGAGCGTTACCTGATTCTGGCTCTCAAGGAGAAGGAGATTCGGTTCGACAGCACCGAAACCCTGGAAGGCATGCCTATCCGTAACATGCGGGTGCAGTGCCATCACTTCCAGGGGCCGGCCGGTGAGGATATCCGTTGCCACAGCCTGGTGACCGATCCCCTGACGGTGCACCCCATGGAGGTGCTTACTTCGGCGGTCCTCACAGCCGGCGCCACCAAGGGATGCCGGAACTGCCGGTTCACCGCCAACGATTGCAGCTACTGCCTGAATGGTCGCCTGCGCCAAATGCTGGTGGCTACAGGCAAGTTCCTGCCGTTTGACGAGGTGGGCTGGCCGGTGCTGAAAGGGTTGTTGGGCGAGCCCTACGCCGCCTGCCTCGAGGATTTGGGTGCCTTTGAATTGGCCCGCCTGAGCCTAGAAAAATCCGGCCTGCTGAAAGAGTTGCGCAAGGCCCGGTCCGAGGAGCGCAAGGCCATCCGCGAAAACAAGGATTGCCCCTGGAGCAAGCTGCATGTCCGCACCCAGCGCGACCTGAAAAAAGCCATCCAATCGCTGGGCAAGCCCGACTCGGAAGGGGATGACGATTCCCCCGCTGAACCCGGCGTGGGCTAAAAAATCCGCTCATGGATCGACGCAAGTCGGGCGCCGCTTCCCGTTATTCGGTTGAGGGCACATTTTGCGTCTTGGGTAGTGCGATCAGCGCGGAGGCAACCATGAATAGCTGGAAACAATTCTTCCTGGCTGGCGGATTGCTTTGGGGCGCCTTGGCGGCCCTGATGGCGCAAACTCGTCCAGGCACCCAGCCCCGCCAGCCGATTTATCCCCCCGGGTATGGACCCGGAGGTGGCCAGGGCGGCCAGATCGGCGGTGGCCAAATCGGTAACAACGGCATGCAGGGTGGCGGCCAGTTTGGCGGTGGCCAATTCGGCTTCAATGGTGGCCAGCTTGGCCAGATGGGCCAGTTCGGCGGTGGCCAAATGGGCATGGCTGGTTTTGGTGGCCAAATGGGCGCTGGTGGCATGGGAGGGGCTTCCCAGGGTGGCGGAGCCAGCGGCGTCAACAATCCCTTCGGCGCCTACATTCCCGGAACCGTGGTCAGGCCCAACGGGCCGAGCGGGCCCTTCACGGTGATACCCATCCCCTCAGGTTACATGCTGGGTGGTTCCGGTGGCTCGTTCCAGGGTGGCCAGATGGGCATGGGCGGCGGCCAGTTTGGCCAAGGCGGCCAGTTTGGCCAA
>JAFMJU010000165.1 GCA_017853285.1 Gemmataceae bacterium | reverse complement strand
AAGGACAACTTCAAGCTGACTCCCGCGGGGATCATCGAGACGCTGCAACTGCGCCGGCCGATCTACAAGGAGACCGCGGCGCACGGCCACTTTGGCCGCGAGCTGGAGACCTTCCACTGGGAGAAGACGGACAAGGCCCAGGTGCTGCGCGAGGCCGCCGGCATCAAGGGCTAATCCATTCAGGGTGATTACCGCGAGAGCCCTCCGCCCGGCAAGGCGGGGGGCTTTTTCGTTTGGGCCGGTGTAGAGTGGGAGCGATTCACGGGGAGAGGGCCATGACCATGATGACCGCGCTGCTTGGCCTGTTGGTGTGGGGCCAAATAAAGGCCGAGGGGAAACTGGAACGGATGGAGTTCAACCATCCGGGATTGGTGACGGATTTGGCGGTGGGGTTGTGGTCTTTCCCGTTACCGATGGATGTGGACAACGACGGGGACATCGACCTGGCGGTGAGCTGCCCGGACGCGCCTTACAACGGGGTGTGGGTGTTTGAAAACCTGGGGAAGCAGGCGAACGGGGAATGGCTGTTCAAGGCCGGAAGGAAGGCGGGGCCGGGTGCGTTCAACCTGTCGGTGAGCCGGGTGGGCGGCAGGGACCGGGTGCTGGGGCCTGGGGTGGAGTATCCGGATTTGGTGGCCCGGGGGGCGGCCGGTGGGAAGAAGCTGGGTCTGCCTGAAAACATCCACCCGAACCGGGTGCGGCACAACCAGTGGCGGTTGGCGGATCTGGATGGGGATGGGGCCTCGGATTTGCTGGTGGGGGTGGAGGACTGGACGGACTACGGGTGGGACCGGGCGTTTGACTCCCGGGGCAACTGGACCCGGGGGCCGTTGCGGGGGCTGGTGTATCTGGCGCGGAATGAGGGGACAGACGCGGAGCCGAAATGGGGCAAGCCGGCGCTGCTGGAGGCGGGCGGGAAACGGTTGGAGACCTTCGGGCTGCCGAGCCCGAGTGCCGCGGACTATGACGGGGACGGCGACCTGGATCTGGTGTGTGGGGAGTTTCTGGACGGGTTCACCTGGTTTGAAAATATTGGCGACATGAAAAATCCCAGGTTTGCCGCGGGCAAACGATTGCAAGATGCCCGGGGAAAACCGCACCGGATGCACCTGGAGATGATCGTGGTGCAGGCGGTGGATTTTGACCGGGATGGACGGACGGACCTGGTGGTGGGGCAGGAGGATGGGCGGGTGGCGCTGATGCGGCACAGCGGCGCGATGCGGGAAGGGATGCCCGTGTTTGAGGCGCCGCGATTTTTCAGGCAGCAGGCGGGGCCGCTGAAGTTTGGCGCCCTGGCGACGCCGGTGCTGTTTGACTGGGACGGCGACGGGGACGCGGACATCGTGAGTGGCAACACGGCGGGGGAGATCGGCCTGTTGGAAAATCTGGGTGGGTCACCGCCGAAGTGGGCGGCGCCGAAGCTGTTGGAGGCGGGGGGTGAGGTGATCCGCATCGAGGCGGGGCCCAACGGCTCGGTGCAGGGGCCGGCGGAGGCGCGGTGGGGGTACACCACGCTGAGCGTGGCCGACTGGGATATGGACGGGTTGCCGGATCTGGTGGTGAACTCGATTTGGGGCAAGGTGGTGTGGTTCCGGAACACCGGCAGCCGGAAGCAACCCCGGCTGGCGAAGGCGGAGCCGATCCGCGTGGCGTGGAGTGGCGAGGCCAAGCACCCGCGGTGGAACTGGTGGAAACCGAAGGACGGCGAGCTGGCCACGCAGTGGCGGACGACGCCGCTGGTGCATGATGTGGACAGTGACGGCAAACCGGATCTGGTGTGCCTGGATCACGAGGGGTACCTGGCCTGCTTCCGTCAGGTGGAGCGGGATGGACGGCGGATGGTGCTGCCCGCAGAGAGGCTGTTCGAGGGAGCGGGGCCCAGCGTGTACAACTCGAAGGGGGACGCGGTGGGCAAGGGGCCCGGGCCCTTGCGGTTGAACAACCAGGAGGGCGGTGGTTCCGGCCGGCGCAAGCTGAGCCTGGCCGACTGGGATGGTGATGGGCAGTTGGATCTGCTGGTGAACAGCGTGAACGCGAGCTGGTTGAGGAACAAGGGCTGCCCGGGAGCCTGGGTGTTTGAGGATCGGGGACCCATGGACACACGCAAACTGGCCGGTCACGACACCAGCCCGACAGTGGGGGATGTGGACGGGGACGGCAAGCGTGATTTGTTGGTGGGGGCTGAGGACGGGCACTTTTACTGGATGCGGGGGAGGTAGTTTTTCTCTCTCCTGAAAATCACTGGTCCAATTTCCAGGTCATCAGGTGGGTGGCGAAGCTGGCGAGCCAGTGTTCGCCGGCGTAGTCGCCGCTGGTGACATGGGCGAGGCCTTCCCGCGCGTGGAGGGCTGCGGCCTGGAGGAGCACGGGGCGGGCGGGGTCGGACGGGGGCAGGGCGTTGGCGACGGCCTCGAGGCACCAGGCGCGGCTGATGTTGAGTCCATCGAGGTGGACGATCTGCGGGTCGGTGCGGTCGGACACGGTGGCGGGGCGCAGGATGGACGCGGGTTCACCCCGGGCGATGGCGGGATAGAAACGGTGCAGCCAGGTGGCGAATTCGGCCGCAGGCAATACCCGGCGCATCAGGTCGGCCTCGCACAGTGATGGCGAGAAAAAGTCGGCGCCATCGGGTTCCCACCGGGCCGGGGCATCGGCATCGGCGCCGTAATACTTTCTGGCGCGTTCCACCAGCAGGTCTTCCAGCTTCTTTTCACCCGTGGCGCGGGCATAGTCGAGCGCGAAGGTGAGGCCGAAGGCGGTGTTGGCGTGGACGCCGTGGCGGATGGGGTAGGTCTGCTTGGGGAAGTAGTTGAGGTAACGGTTGACGATGACCTGCTCCAGCGGGCGCAAGGCGGCGGACCATTTTTTGCCATCGGCATCTTCCCAGACGCGGAGTTCGGTGGCGAGTTTGAGCAGCCAGGCCCAGCCGTAGGGGCGCTCGAAAGGGCCGGTGTGCTTGCGGCTGAAGAAGGCGACCTCGCCCTCGAGGGCCTGGGGGGTGAACTGGCGGGCCAGGGCTGCCCGCATGGCGGGAGCCTGGGGCAGGTTGGGGCGGAGACGCAGCAAGCGCACCAGCACCCAGTGACCGTGGACGGCGGAATGCCAGTCGTAGGCGCCGTAGAAGACCGGATGGAGCTTGCGGGGCGGGAGTGCGTCGGCATCGCTGTCGAGGACATGGGCCGGCTTGTAGGGGTAGGGTTTCTCGATGGCGGCCAGGGCCAGGGTGGCGAATTTGGAGGCCAGGGCATCAGTGAGGGGTGGCATGGCGGTGGCGGCGTTGCCTTGGGCGAGGACCAGGTTGGCGGCCAGCAGGAATGGGATGGTCATGGACCGCCTCCGGTGACGGGTTGGGGTTTGGCGATCAGCCGCCAGCCGGCGGCGGAATGCTCGACGGTGAAGATTTCGGTGTTGCGGATGGGGCCGAAGGTGGCCCAACCGGCGGGGCCCTCGCCCGTGATGGTGAGCAAGGCGATCTTCATCAGCAGGCCGTGGGCGACCAGAGCGATGGGGCCGGGGTGACTCGCGTGGGCGAGACGGTCGAGCGCGCGCAGGGCGCGCTGTTGAACCTGGTCCCAGGATTCGGAATGGTCGGGGGCGTGGTGGGTGTCGCCTGCGATCCAGCGGGCGAGCGTGTCGGGCCAGAGGCCGGTTTCGGGGCGGTTGGGAGTGCCCTGCAGGGCGCCCACCTTGCGCTCGTGCAGGTCGGGTTCGATGTGGGGGACCAAGTCGCAGGCTTCGGCGATGGCGGCGGCGGTTTGCCGGGCCCTGAGCATGGGGGAGGAGACCAGGGTGGCGGGGCCCAGCCCACGCAGGCTGGCCGCGACCGCCCGCGCCTGTTCGTGCCCGCGGTCGCTGAGGTGGATGTCACTCTCGGCGCCGTGGAACAGGTGGGGCGTGGCGGTCTCGGCGTGGCGCAGCAGGTAAAAGCGCGATGTCACCTGGAGGCGTCCCGCGCGATGAGTTCGCTGATGCGCTGGGCGTGCGCGGCTGGTTCGGGCAACGGTGTGCCCTCGGCCAGCATCGCCTCCTCGAGGAGAAGGCGGCTGTATGCGACCAGGCGGCCATCCTCGGGGGATTTCTCGGCCAGTTCGGCCAGCGCGGTGACGGCCTTGTGGGCGCCGTTGACCTCGAGGATGCGCTTGGCCTTGGGGGCGTCGGCGTGGCCCATGCGCTCGAGCATGCGCTCGAGGTGGGCGGACATGGCGCCGGCGGGGGTGACCAGGCAACAGGCCGAGTCGACGAGGCGGCTGGAGGCGCGCACATCGGAGACCTCGGGCAGCCATTTCTTCATCAGCTCGAGCAGGTTTTTCACCGGGCCGGTGGCCTCGGCCTTCTCGGCGACCTCGTCGGGGGCCTTCTCGGCGTCGGCGCTGCGGAGCTTCTTGCCCTTGTACATGGTGATGCCGGGGAGCATGTACTCATCGACCGGCTCGGTGAGGAAGAGGACATCGCGGTCCTTGGCCTTGTAGGCCTCGACGATGGGCGAGGAGCGGAGGAGCGCGTCGGAATCGCCGGTGAGGAAGAAGATCTCCTCCTGCTCCTTGGGGGCCGCCTCGATGTATTGGTCGAGGGTGAGGCGGTCGGCGTGAGGGGTTTTCAGCGACGGGAAGAGGAACAGGCCGGCGACCTGCTCGCGGTTGGCGAAGTCCTCGCGGACGCCCTCCTTCAGGACGCCGCCGAGGCCGTCGAAGAAGGCGCGGTACTTTTCGGCATCGTCCTCCTTGAGGGCGCGGAGGGCCTTGAGGACCTCCTTGGTGGCGTCCTTCCGGATGGTCTCGAGCACCTTGTTGTGCTGCAGGATCTCGCGGGAGATGTTGAGGGGCAGGTCGGGGCAATCCACCAGGCCGGCGACGAAGCGCATGTAGCGGGGCAGCAGCTCCTCGCAGTTCTCCATGATGAGGACGCGCTGGACATAGAGGCGCGGGCCGACCTTGGGCTCGCCGTAGTCGAAACCGAAGGGGCGCTTGGAGGGGATGAAGAACAGGACCTTGAACTCGACGGACCCCTCGCCGGAATAGTGGATGACCTTGGCGGGGGGTTCGGGGTCGCCGGTGAGGTTGGTGTAGAAGGCGTTGTATTCCTCGGGCGTGATCTCGCTTTTTGGGCGGAGCCAGAGGGCCTTCTGGCTGTTGATGACGCGTTCCTCGATCTCGGGGGCCTTGTCGGCCTCTTTTTCATCCCCTGGTTTTTCGGCGTGCAGGACGACGGGGATCTCGATGAAATCGGAGAACTGCTTGACGATGTGCTCGAGGGTGTAGGGGTTGGTGAACTCGTCCTTGTCCTCCTCCTTGAGGTGGAGGATGACCTCGGTGCCGCGGGCGGGGCGGTTGACGGGCTCGACGGTGAAATCGCCCTGGCCATCGCTGACCCAGCGGACGCCGGCATCGGCGGGGTCGCCGGCCTGGCGGCTGATCACCTCGACCTGATCGGCGACCATGAAGGCGGAGTAGAAGCCGACGCCGAACTGGCCGATGAGGTCGGGGCGGTTGGCGGCGGTGGCCTCCTTGACCTTCTCGAGGTAGGCCTTGGTGCCGGAGCGGGCGACGGTGCCGAGGTTCTCGATGACGGTGGCGCGGCTCATGCCGATGCCGTTGTCGCGGATGACGAGGCGGCCGCGTTTGGCGTCGGGGATGAGGTGGATCTTGAAGTCCTTGTCGTTCTCGAGGAGGGCCTCGCTGTCGAGGGAATCGAAGCGGAGCTTGTGGATGGCGTCGCTGGCGTTGCTGACCAGCTCGCGGAGGAAGACCCGCTTGTTGGAGTAGAGGGAGTGGGTGATCAGGTGCAGCAGCTGTTTGAGTTCCGTGCGGAATTCCATCTTCTCGGGTGCGCTCACGGCGAAAGTTCTCCGAATTTCGACCAGAATCAACGAACTGACACGCGCTGTCCGGGAATTCCGGGCGGCGCGTTTCCTGCTGTAATTATTAGCAGTTTTGGGGGAACAGAGCTCCATGTGCGGGCGATTCAGTCTGGTGGCCACCGACCGGGCCCTGTCCAACCGTTTCCACCGGGCGGATTGGCCCGCCGGACGGAAGCCCCGTTACAACATCGCCCCGACGCAGCCTGTGCTGTGCCTGCGGTGGGAAGAGGGCGAGACGCGGCCGGTGTGGCTGCGGTGGGGGCTGGTGCCCCGGTTCGCTGCGGACCCCTCGGGGGCCGCGCGCATGATCAACGCGCGGGGGGAAACGCTGCTGGAAAAGCCGTCGTTCCGGAACCTGGTGGGGAAGAATCGCTGTCTGATCCTGGCGGACGGTTTTTACGAGTGGCATTCCCCCAGCGGTGATTTTTCGGGCAAGTCACCCAAGACCCCGTACCATTTTCGCCTGCCGGGGGGTGAGCCCTTCGCCTTCGCGGGATTGTTCGACCGGTGGAACCACCCGGGGACCGGCGAGGTGCTGGAGACGGTGACGCTGGTGAACCATGCGGCGCCCCCCTGGATGGCCTGGTGCCACCACCGGGCGCCGATCGTGCTGGATGAGGCAAACTGCCAGCGTTGGCTGGATCCCCGGGAGGACGCCCGTGGGAAGCTGGGGGATTTTCTGGCCCCTTGGCCGCCGGCGGGGTTTGAGTATTTTCCGGTGAGCACCGCGGTCAATTCGGTGCGGAATGATGGGCCTGAGTGTCTGGTTGCCGGTCTGGCTGGGGAGCCTCCCGGTGAGCCGGGAACGAGGCAGGGATTCCTGTTCTGAGTGGAAATGGGCCCGGAAACCGGGCAAGCCAGGCGGTGCGGTGGCAAATTGTGCCGGCTTTATGGTCCATCGAACTGTACAAAGCGTAAAATTGCCGTCATGCCGGTTCGTGTCCCGGGATTTACTGCTTTGTGATGGTATTTTCGCCCCCGTTGTTTTCGCCTATCCGCTGGGGGCATGGCGAACCCGCCCGGCCGCGTTTCCGGGTGATTCGGGGTCGCGGGAACAGGGCAGGCCCGGGGTGGTGGATGATTCCCGCGGTGATGGGTGCCGGCCATGCCTAGCCACGACTGGCCAGTAGCCAGCCCGGCCGTGCTGCTGGCCGCCCTGTCGGTGGGGATGGATTACGCCACGATGATGGCGCAGGGCGGGCCCTGCGATCCGCGGTTGACCTTGATGATCAGCCTGCTGAACCAGCCTGAGGGGGAATGCCCGTTGGGGTCGGCCTCGGCCTACTCCAAGGTGGTGGATTTGGTGCTGGAACTGTTCGGCGCGCGGAGCGAGCCGATCCCCGAGAGCCTGGTGGATTTGGTGGGGAAGCCGGCGGCCTGATGGTTTCCGCGCCTGATTCAGGGCGTGGTGGGGGCTGCGGGGGGCGCGGGACTGGCCGACCAGTGATCGATATCGATCTGAAGCGCCCCGCCGGTTTGGCGGACCAGATCGGCCAGCAGCACCGAGCGGTCGAAATGGGCCCTTTCCAGATCGGCAAGGAGGGTGCCGGTGGCCACGAGCAATTCGGCCTCCTCGAGGTTGAGCAGGCCGCTGGTGAGCTTGGTGAAGAGGGGTTTGGCAGCCAGCGCGTCGGCCTCGAACGACCCGAAATCGAGGCTGATGTCCACATAGTTCTCGTAGGTGACGCGCATCTGCAACCGGAGCAGGTTGCGGGTGGATTCCTCGACGCTGCGGGCCCGGTCGGCCAGGGCGTTGGCGCGGGCGACGCGGACGCGGCGCGGGCCGGCAAGATTGGCGGGCGTCTCAAAACCGACCACGGAGGGCTGGAATTCCTCGCCCCGGTCCGGGGTGGGGAGGGGAACGGTCTTGGTATCGGTGGCGGCGGCGAAGGTTCCCACCAGGCCCCGCAGCGGGGCGATCTGTTTTTGCGCGCGGACCTCCAGCTCGGTGGCGGCGCGGCCGGCGCGGACCTGGGCCAGCTCGCCGGAGTTGTCATCGAGCAGGGAGAGCAACTCGTCGAGATTTAGCTTGGGGCCGGCACTGGGCAGGGTGCCAGCCACCGGGACGGGCTGGTAGCCCAGGCGGGTGAAGCCGCCCAGTTCCTCGCCCAACAGGGCGATGGACTGGCGCGCGCCGCCCTCGGCCTCGTTGATCTTTTTTTTGATCTGGGTGTGCTGGAAGTGGAGGCGGTTGAGGATGCGCTCGTCCGCGACCGTCCATTGCAGCTTGCGGAGCGCGTTGCGGATGAGG
>JAFMJU010000164.1 GCA_017853285.1 Gemmataceae bacterium | reverse complement strand
CGCACCAAGATCTACGAGTCGATGGTCAAGGGTGAGAACACCCTCGAGGCGGGCCTGCCGGCCAGCTTCGACGTGTTGACCAACGAGATCAAGGGTCTGGCGCTGAACCTGCAGCTCGAGAAGCAGAACAAGGAAGAGGACCTGCTGGGCGCCGCGTCCTCCTGACGAGAACCCGGCCCGGCCCCCGGGCGGCCCCTGGCCGCCCGGACCACCCCGACAACCATTCGACAGCACGCGACACCGCCCGATCCACGACGCCGACATCTGGAGAGCCGCCATGAACAACGCAACCTCAGCCGCCAACGCCAACAGCGGCGCGGAAACCAACTACGACCGCATCAACGACTATTCCTCGGTGCGCATCAGCCTGGCCAACCCGAACGACATCCGCGGGGCCTGGTCCCACGGCGAGGTCAAGAAGCCCGAAACCATCAACTACCGCACCTACCGCCCCGAGCGCGACGGCCTGTTCTGCGAGCGCATCTTCGGGCCGGAGCGCGACTTCGAGTGCGCGTGCGGCAAGTACAAGGGCACCAAGTACAAGGGCATCATCTGCGACCGCTGCGGCGTGAAGGTCACGCACAGCCGCGTGCGCCGCAAGCGCATGGGCCACATCAACCTGGCCGCGCCGATCGTGCACATCTGGTTCTTCAAGGCCATGCCTTCGCGCCTCGGCAACCTGCTGGCGATGAAGACCTCGGACCTCGAGAAGATCATCTACTTCCAGGATTACGTGGTCACCGATCCGGGCCAGACCGAGCTTGAGCACAAGCAGGTCCTGACCGAGGACGAGTACCGCCAGGCGGTCGACAAGTACGGCACCGCGACCTTCACCGCGATGATGGGCGCCGAGGCCGTCCGCGAACTCCTCCAGCAGCTCGAACTCGAGAGCCTCGCCAAGGAGATCCGCGAGGACCTCGGCAACACCAAGTCGAAGCAGCGCCAGAAGGACCTGTCCAAGCGCCTCAAGATCGTCGAGCAGATCAAGGGCTCGCAGAACGAGCCGAAGTGGATGGTCCTCGATGTGATCCCCGTGATCCCGCCGGACCTCCGCCCGCTCGTCCTCCTCGAGAGCGGCAACTTCGCGACCAGCGATCTCAACGATCTCTACCGCCGCATCATCAACCGCAACAACCGCCTCAAGAAGCTCATGGACCTCAACGCGCCCGAGGTCATCGTGCGCAACGAGAAGCGCATGCTGCAGCAGGCGGTCGACGCGTTGTTCGACAACGGCCGCTGCCGCCGCCCGGTGCTCGGCTCGTCGAACCGCCCGCTCAAGTCGATCACCGACATGATCAAGGGCAAGCAGGGCCGCTTCCGCGAGAACCTGCTGGGCAAGCGCGTCGACTATTCCGCCCGGTCGGTGATCGTGGTCGGCCCCGAACTGCGCCTGCACCAGTGCGGCCTGCCCAAGAAGATCGCGCTGGAACTGTTCCAGCCGTTCATCATCCGCCGGCTGAAGGATCTCAAGCACGCCGACACGATCAAATCGGCCAAGAAGATGCTCGAGCGCAAGGACGACCAGGTTTGGGACATCCTCGAGGAGGTGACCAAATCCCACCCCGTGCTCCTGAACCGCGCCCCCACCCTGCACCGCATGGGAATCCAGGCCTTCGAGCCGGTGCTGATCGAGGGCAACGCGATCCGCATCCACCCGCTGGTGTGCAAGGGCTTCAACGCCGACTTCGACGGCGACCAGATGGCCGTGCACCTGCCGCTGTCCATCGAGGCGCAGGTCGAGGCCACGGTGCTGATGATGTCCACCAACAACATCTTCAGTCCCGCCAACGGCCAGCCGATCATCTCGCCCAGCCAGGACATCGTGATGGGGTGCTACTACCTCACCGCCGGCCGCGGCGAGCTGGGTGAGTCCGGCGAGGCGGGCGAGGGAATGACCTTCGCCAACACCGCCGAGGTGTTCACAGCCTACGCCCAGAAGCGGCTCGGAGTCCACGCCCGCATCCGCGTGCGCATGCCCGCCGGCAAGCGTTTCGTGACCGAGCACATGGTGCAGGACCGGCTCAAGATGGAAGAGGATGTCTGCAAGGACCGCGACCGCAAGCTCACCACCGTGGGCAGGGTGCTGTTCAACGAGATCCTGGACGAGCGGATGCCGTTCTACGACCTGGCGCTCTCCAGCAAGCACCTGCAGCGCATCATCGCCGACTGCTACCAGATCATGGGGCGCCGGGCGACCATCGAGCTGCTCGACCGCATGAAGGTGCTCGGCTTCCGCGAATCGACCCGCTCGGGCCTAAGCTTCGCCACCGACGACCTGCGCACACCCGCCAACAAGACCAAGGTGCTCACCGACACCGACAAGGAAGTCGCCAAGTACCAGCGGCAGTTCGAGGATGGCGACATCACCGAGCGCGAGCGGTACAACCGCAACATCGAGCTGTGGACCAAGGCCCGCGACCAGATCACGCAAAAGATGATGAGCGAGCTCCGCGAGGAGCGCCGCAAGGACGAGACGGGCCACCTGCGGCCCTACCTCAACCCCATCTACCTGATGGCGACCTCCGGCGCCCGCGGCAGCATCGACCAGATCAGGCAGCTCGCCGGCATGCGCGGCCTGATGTCCAAGCCGAACGGCACCATCATCGAGACCCCCATCAAGGCGTCCTTCAAGGAAGGCCTCAGCGTGCTGGAGTACTTCAGCTCCACCCACGGCGCGCGCAAGGGTCTGGCCGACACGGCGCTCAAGACCGCCGACTCGGGCTACCTGACCCGCAAGCTGGCCGATGTCGCCCAGAATGTGGTCGTCACCATGTACGATTGCGGCACCACGCAGGGCATCACCAAGCAGGCCCTCATGAAGGGTGACGAGGTGGAGCGCCCCCTGTCCGAGATCCTGCGCGGGCGCGTCAGCCGCACCACGATCGTCCACCCCAAGACCGAAGAGGTCCTGGTGGAGGAGAACGAGATCTTCACCCCCGAGAAGGCCCGCGAGATCGACAAGCTCGGCGAAATCGGCCTGGACAAGGTGATGGTGCGCAGCCCCACCACCTGTGTCGCCCCCCTGGGCATCTGCCGCATGTGCTACGGCGTGGATCTGGCCACCGGTGCCCTGGTCGAGGAAGGCATGGCGGTCGGCATCATCGCCGCCCAGTCCATCGGCGAACCCGGCACCCAGCTCACCATGCGCACCTTCCACATCGGCGGCGTGGTGAAGCGCGAGGTGGGCGAGAGCGACATCAAGATCCGCAAGCCCGGCAAGGTCACCTTCCGCAACATCCGGTCGGTGGTCAAGAAGGAGTCGGGCGTTGAGGAGGTGATCGTCCTTTCGCGTAACGGCGAGGTCTCGGTCATCGGTCCCAAGGGCATCGCCCTCGAGACCTACTCCATTCCCTACGGCGCCGTGCTCCAGGTGAAGGACGGCCAGGAGGTGGTGAAGGACGATGTGGTCTGCCGTTGGGATCCGCACATCATCCCCATCATCGCCGAGACCTCCGGCACGGTGCACTTCGAGGACATGGAAGAGGGCGTGACCATCCGCCGCGAGCGCGACGAGTCGTCCGGCACCGAGCGCATGGTGATCATGGAGCACCGCGGCGACCTTCACCCGCAGATCATGGTGCGTCCCAAGGGCGACAAGGGCGAGCGCGCCGTCGCCTACCTCCCCGAGAAGGCGTTCATCGAGGTGTCCGAGGGGGATCAGGTCCAGGCGGGAACCATTCTCGCCAAGATCACCCGCGAGGTGGCCGCCTCGCAGGACATCACCGGCGGTCTGCCCCGCGTGACTGAGATCTTCGAGGCCCGTCGGCCCCGTGATCCGGCGGTCATGTCGCAGGTGACCGGCTATGTGAAGTTCGACGAGAAGGGCAAGAAGCGCAACAAGCGCGTGGTCAACGTCGAGGAAACCGACGAGAGGGGCGAGCGCACCGGCAAGGTTGCCCAGCACCTCATCCCCGCCGGCAAGCACCTGAAGGTGCACGATGGCGACTTCGTGAAGGCCGGCGACGCCCTGGTTTACGGGCCGCTGATCCCCCACGACATTCTCGCCATCAACGGCGAGGAAGCGGTGCGCGCCTACCTGGTCCGTGAGGTGCAGAATGTCTACCGCGCCCAGCGCGTGGACATCGATGACAAGCACATCGAGATCATCGTCGCCCAGATGCTGCGCAAGGTGAAGGTGGAGAACACGGGTGACACCGGGCTGATGTCCGGTTCCGTGATCGACAAGTTCGCCTTCCGCGCCGTGAACGAGCGGCTGCGCGATTGCGTGAAGGTGAAGAACCAGAACGACTCGCGGTTCGAGAAGGGCAAGGTCATCCCCAAGGCGCAGTACGAGGAGGAGAAGACCCGCCTCGAGGAAGAGGGTGGCACCCCCGCCACCTGGGAACGTCCCGCTCCGGCGGATTCTTCCCCGCTGCTGCTGGGCATCACCAAGGCCTCGGTGCAGTCCGAAAGCTTCATCTCGGCAGCGTCGTTCCAGGAAACCACCAAGGTGCTCACCGAGGCGGCCCTGGCGGGCAAGATCGATTACCTCGTGGGCCTGAAGGAAAATGTGATCCTCGGTCACCTTATCCCCGCCGGCACCGGCTTCACCTTGCACCAGCAGGCGGCCCTGCGGGTGGCTCAGGTTGAGGAAGGGGTCGAATCCGCCGAGGTCACGCCGACCAAGGCCTGATCCCGACTGGCAACAAGGCCACAAAACCAAGAGCCCCCGGCCGTGATGCGGCCGGGGGCTCTGTTTTTGCCATTCTGTCGCGGATCAACCCCGGGTGGACCTCGAGGCGGTGTTGATCCAGCTCTCCCATTCCTTGCGGGTTTTCTCATCCAGCCTGGGCAATGCCAGCCGAATTTGCTCCATGGCCGGCGCCAGCTTGTCATACCTACCCAGCGACGAATTGCAGCGGATGGTGCCACCCAGAGCCACCAGTTGTCCGTTCCTCCCTGCCAGTTTGCCCACCTGCTCCTCGTATAAGGCAAGCGCTTCGCCGTACCTTCCCAATTGGAACCAGGTGTCCGCCAGCAACAAACCGACAGAGTCGAGTTCATCCTGTGTCAGAAGGCTGCTTGCATCTGGCATTTCCAAAGCCACCCGCACATCCGTGTAAGTGACCACGGCCCGCTCGAGCCATCGCCGGTGCTCGGCCTGGAAATGGGCCCGGGTTTCTGTGGTGATCTGTTCCCCCGAAAGCGAGTTCTGGTGCTCCTGCAGGGCAAGTTGACGATAGGCGTCCGCAAGCCAAAGGCGCGCCTTCAGATTTTGGGGATTCTTCGGATATCTTTCCAGGGCCTCCTCCAGCCGCCGCATGACCATCTTCCAGTCGCGTCGCTGGAAATAGAGGGAGCCGAGGGCGTATAGGGACATCTCCTGCGCCTCGGGGTCAGGGGACAGGCGAAGGACCTGCAGGTTGTGCTCCAGAGTTTCGGCGGCCTGATCAAGGTTCCCCTTGAGCATGGCATCGGCGCCGATTTGGTAACGGGCCCTGTAAGAGAACGGTGTGAGGAACTTGATGCATTCCTTGTAGGCGGCCAGCGAGTCGGCGTTTCGCTTCAGGGCAGCCAAGCTTTCTCCCATCCTGTACCAGGCCTCCCCAGACTTTTCCGAATTGGGAGCCGCCAGCAGGAATCTTGTCAGCAGATTCACGGCTTGGGCGTGATCCTGGGCTTCCCTGCATTGCCTGGCGGCCAGCCACAAATGAGCTGCCTGCTGCGCATCGTTGGGCAAATTTTCGGCAACTTGCGTGTTAGCCCGGGCGGCCTGGAGAAAAAGGCCGCGGGAAAGGGCCAATGCCTTTTCCTTCCCGCCGGCCTTGGTCCAGGACTCCGGTTCAAGCAGCGCCCTTGCCTGACTTTCCAGCACCTGGGCCACCAGCACCGTGCCGCGGCTCGGTTCGGCAATGCCCAGGTTCAGCTCGGCCAATTTTTTGGCCGATTCGAAATCCGGCCCACGCATCCAGTTTTCCAAAGTGGTTTCAACCACCAACCTCGCCTTGGCAAGATCCACTTCTCTGGACCGCCATTGGGCTGGAGACTTGATCCCGTCCAAGGCAGCCAGAAAATGGGCGAGCGACCGGGCGCGGTCCGGATCGGAAGCCGTGTATTGCCCGAGCAGCAGTTGGGCCTGGCGAGTGGAATCGCCGGCGGGATACTCCAATACCTTTTCCAGCGCCTCCACCGCCTGGGTTGGCTGATCACTCTTTTGGTGGCAAACGCCCAAGGAGAACCAGGCTTTCGCCAAAGCCTGGGGATCTGTGATGGTTTTGGATTCCAGCAGCCCCATCCAGGCTTCGGTGGCCTGCGACCAAAGCCCCTGCTCCTGGTAGCTTTGGGCAAGCATCATGCCCGCCTTGGCCCGGATATCAGCGGGTGCCCGGCCCCCCACCTTGTCCAGCACGCGGCGCGCCTCCTCCGGCTGCTGCATCGCCAGATAGAGTTCCCCGGCTGAAAGTTGGGCCTGGGCCCTTTGGCCGTCGGTCAATGTGCCCAAAGCGCGTAACCGATCATTGGCGGCCAATGCCGCCTTCACATTCTGAGGCTGGCTGGCCAAATAGCATTTCCCAAGCAGCACCAACGCCTCGGCGCCAAGATCTGAACTTTCTGAAATGGTCTTCAACGCTTCGATTGCGCCGGGAATATCCTCACCCGCCATGAATTTCGACCGGGCCAGCAAGTACGACTTCCGGTCCCGATCCCCGGTGTTTTCAGGCTCACCCAGGGCCAGCAATTCTTCCTGCACCAGACGGATCCGGCGCGCCGCCTCTTCCGTTGAAAGGACCGAGACCCGTAGCAACCAACCTTCAGCCAGAAGCAACCGGGCCTTCACTTGGATGTCCGGCCTGGGAGCCAGCGCCGCGCTTTTTTCCGCGGCCTCCAACCATTCATCCATGGAATCAGGCGACTGATCCCCAAGCTGCTCCCGCAATTGGGCGACACGACGGAGCGCGCCCGTCGGGCCTGTGAATGGCAAGGGTCCGTAAACGATTGCCAAACAAAATATCAACAGCCCCAAAAGAAAAACCGGGTACGCCCACAAGGGCCCATTGGGCTCGCGGCGCACTTCCTGTTTATTCCCCAGGAGGCTGGCACTCATCGCGCACGGACCCCCGGTTTGTATTGGTCGCCCCGCACCACATGGCCCCCAAACCAGCCAAACTTCCCAGAATCAACAAAAATGGCTGAAAATAAACTCAAGGCATTGGCTTTTGGCTATGCGACAGCCAACACGGCAAGTCAAGGGCGGGTCCGGGGGCAATGGCCCTCTTCGGAAACCAGACTACCGATGGTCTTGGAATAAACGGGGCCAAAGCCTAAAATCAGACGAAGTCATCCAATATTTCCCACACGAGTGAATTCCGAGGGCTCCTCGATGAAAAAGTTTGTGGGCGGACTGGTTCTTAGCCTCATTTGCCTAGCCCAAGGCGGTGGAGAGAGAGCTGTCAGGGGAGCTGAGGGCGACAAACCCGCAAAACCACCGGAAAAAGGCGTGATGCAGCAAAAGCTGGAGAGTTGCCAAAAGCTTCTCGAGGCCCTTGCCGTCAACGATTTGCCCAAGGCTTCCGACAAGGCGCAGGACTTGATCATTCTCAGCCAAAAGGCTGAATGGAAAGTGATTCCAACCCCGCGCTACAAGGAATTGAGCAACGAGTTCAGGGCCGCCGCCGAAAATGTGGTGGAGCAAGCCAAGAACAAAAACAGCGACGGGGCCGCCCTGGCCTACCTCGATATTTCCATGCTTTGCTTCAAATGCCACAAGCATGTACGCGAAGTGCGCATGACCCGCAAATAACCAGCCGGAACATGGAAATTATGGAACACAACCAAACCGACTCCAGGCAAACTTTCGCCGAATTGCAGGCGGATGACTTGAGCCTTGTTGGCACGCTGACCTTTATCTGGTGCGCCCTGTTCCTAATCGGGGTGGGGCTGTATTCGGCGGTGGCGGTGTGGACCGCCACCCACCCGTTGGGCCATGGATCCTAGGCCGTCAGTCCCGCGCCACCGCGACCGGCTTGCCCTCCCGGGCAGACAGGGCCAAAGCGTCCATCACCCGTAGCGATTTGACCGCCTCGAAAGGATTGGGCGTGGCAGGCTGGTTTGTCAGGAAAGCCTGGCTCAGGTGATCGATCATGCAGGTGATCTGATCATAGCCTTCCACGGTGCAGAGGTCTGTCCCGTCCTCATGCTCGACCTCGAATT
>JAFMJU010000163.1 GCA_017853285.1 Gemmataceae bacterium | reverse complement strand
CCGCCGATAGAAAATCCATCTTCGTCATTTTCCGGATTGCGCGGACGGGCCGGAACGATGGGGGCGCCCCGCAGGTCCCAGGTCACCCGGTGCAAACCGGGGGCGGCGGGACCGCCAAACTCGCGAACCACCTTGCCCGACTCGTCCCGGATGGTCAACAGGATTGCCGGTTCCTCCTCCTCGGCCTCGGCGCGCAATTGGTCCTGTGAGGGATAAAACTTGGGATCTTTTTTCTGTGCCTCCTTGCGCTTTTGCTTGGCGGTGGGAAGCGAATCCTTCAGATGATAGGTGATCATCGCCCCGAAGGTCGGATTCTCGGCGGTGTAAAAAGCCTCCCCCAAAAACGCCTTGCCACCACCCCCATACTGGGCCGAGGACATGTGCAGGAATCCATCCCGCACCGGATAGACCGAGGCGGGCTTTTCCAAGGTAGCCGGGGTAACCGCACGCAGGGGGGAATAATCGTCCAGGATGTAAAACCCGCGGCCAAAGGTGCCGACCACCAGGTCATTCATGGGGCGCTGGATGGCGATGTCCTTCACGGCGATGGTTGGCAAGCCATTCTTGAGGCGATGCCACCTGGTTCCGCCCTCCACTGAAAAGAACAGGCCGAATTCTGTTCCGGCAAACAGGAGCTTCGGGTTGATGTGGTCCTCGGCGATCGCGTTGACACTGCCCCGGGCGGGCAGGTCGCCGGCCAACTTGGTCCAGGTGCGGCCGGCATCGGCACTGCGCAGGATGTAAGGGGCGAAGTCGGCGTTCTTGTGATTGTCGAAGGTCGCGTAGACGGTGTTCGCCTCATGCTCCGAGGCCAGCAAACGGGTCACATAGGTGCCTTCCGGAACCCCCGGAAACACCTCCACCTTGCGCCAGTTCTTGCCGCCATCCTCGGTGACCTGGATCAGGCCGTCGTCAGTGCCCACATAAATGAGTCCCTCCTTCCTGGGAGATTCGGACAGCGCCGTGATGTTGCCGAAGAACGAAGTGGAGACATGCTTGGAAACCGCCTCGGGGGGCTGGATCTTGCCGAACACAGCCAGTTTGTCGCGATTGATCTGGCGGGTGAGGTCGCCGGAAACGGCGGTCCATGAGTCACCCCGGTCGTCGCTGCGGAATAGCTTGTTGGCGGCGAAATAGATGCGGGTATTGGAGTGGGGGCTAATGATCAGCGGTGAATCCCAGTTCCAGCGCAGGGGCGGTTCATTCGCCCCCGCCTGAGGCTGGATGGAAACGCGCTGGTGGTTGCGCCAGTCATACCGGACCAGGCCGCCGTATTGGTATTCGGCATAGACAGTGTCGGGATCCTTGGGATCGACGCGGCACTGGAACCCGTCGCCTCCCAGCAGGATGTGCCAATCGGCGTTGGTGATCCCGTGGGCACTGCGCGTCCTGGCCGGGCCGCCCAGGGTGCTGTTGTCCTGGGTGCCACCGTAAACCTTGTAGAAGGGCGTGTTCGTCTGCTCGCAGGTCACATCATAAAACTGGGTGACGGGCAGGTTGGCGCAATATTGCCAGTTGGCCCCGCGATCATGGCTCTGGTAGACGCCGCCATCGCAACCCACCAGGTAATAGTCCGGGTCCTTCGGATCGATCCAGATCTCGTGGTTGTCGACATGGGCCCACTTGCCGCCGAGCGGCCGCAAGGTCTTGCCGCCATCGTCGGAAACCTGGATCAAAACATTCATCACATAAACACGGTCGCGGTTCACCGGGTCCACCACCAGGTGGGAGTAATACTGCGCCTGCTGGTCGAACGGGTTCCTTTTCTGCCAGGTGACCCCGCGGTCCTGGGAGCGGAAAATGCCCCCCTGACCCTCGGAAGCCTCGACGATGGCGTAGAGCGTGTCGGAATCGGTGGGGGCGATGGCCAGGCCGATGCGGCCCAGATCGCCGCCCGGCAAACCGGAACGGACCTTCACCCAGGTCTTGCCGCCATCGGCGCTTCGGTGGATGGCGCTTTCCGGACCGCCGTTGACCAGGGTGAAAACATGACGCCTGCGCTGGTAGGAGGCGGCCACAAGGATTTCAGGGTGGTTGGGATCCTGCACCAGATCGGTCACACCGGTGTCGTCGCTGATGGCGAGGATTTTGGCCCAGGTTTTTCCGCCATCGGTGGTCTTGTACAACCCGCGGTCACCCCCCGGGCCCCAAAGCGGGCCCTGGGCGGCGACATAGACCGTGTCGGAATCGCGGGGATCGATGACGATCTTGCCGATGTGTTCGGAGTTCTTCAGGCCCATATTGGCCCAGGTCTTGCCGCCGTCGATGGATTTGTAGACCCCGTCGCCGTAGCCGACGCTGCGCTGGCTGTTGTTCTCGCCGGTTCCCACCCAGACCACATTGGGGTTCTTGGGATCGAGTACCACGCAGCCGATGGAATAGGACCCCTCGTTGTCGAACACCGGTGTCCAGGTGACCCCGGCGTTTTCAGTTTTCCAAACCCCGCCACTGGCCACGGCGATGAAAAACCGACTGCGATTGGAGGGATGGACCGCGAACCCAACCACCCTGCCCGACATGAGCGCCGGACCGATGGAGCGAAGCCGCAAACCGGCCGCCGGGTGGGATTGTGGAACCACCTCCGGTGATTGGCTGAAAAGGAGCGACACCTGCAGGATCGACGCGAAAATGGACATGATTCCCCCCTACAAATGCGAGCCTTGAGGGGAATATTAATGGCGGGCGAGGCCGCCTCACAGTCGCATAGCCGGAGTCGGATGGGGAAAACGGGGCGATCAGACCGGATTTTTGGATTGTGCCGATTTTCCGGATTTGGGCAGCCGCCGGGAGCCGCCCCTTTTGGCGGGTTCAGATGAGTTCGCGCAGGGGGGCGGGATTGTCCTGGGTGAGGTACTGGGGACGGCCCGTGTGATCCGGGATGGTGACGGTGGTGGAATCGATCCCCAGGTGGCGGTAGAGGGTGGCGTAGATTTCGCCGAAGGTGACAGGGCGGGACACGGCCTCGCCCGCGATGCGGTCGGTAGCGCCGATCACCTGACCGTGGCGCATGTCGCCACCGAACATCAGCGCGCAGTTCACCTGCGGCCAGTGGTCGCGGCCGACCTGACCGCTGATCTTCGGTGTGCGCCCGAATTCCCCCATCACCACCACCGCGCAATCCTTGTCCATGCCGCGCTCGTGGAGATCTTCCACGAGGGCGCTGACGCATTGATCGAAGATGGGAAAATCCTCGCGTTCCCTCACGAAGATGGTGTTATCCTTGCGGCCCTCGGTGTTCATGCCACCGTGCCAGTCCCATTTGCTGTAGTTCAGGGTCACAACCCGGGCACCGGCTTCCACCAGTCTGCGCGCCATCAACAGGCTTTGGGGCACCCGGGGGGCACCGTTGCTGTCGATCATTATCTTGGGGTCGCCGGTGCCATACCGAGCCACCACGCGGCTTTCCTCCCTGGAAAGGTCCAAGGCCTCGGCGAACCTGCTGCTGGTGAGCATGCGCATGGCGCGCTCATTGAACGCGTCCATTCCCTCGACAGCGCCCGAGTGGTCGATCTCACGCCGCAGGCTGTCAAAATCGCGCTGGAGGGTTTTTCTTTCATCGAGTTGGGTCAGCGTGACACCGCGCAGGATCATGTCGTCGCGGGTGGGCCCGGAGGGCTTGAAGGGTGTATGGGAGGTGCCCAGGAATCCCGGCCCTGGTTCGTTGTAAGGGCCGTGGGTGCAGGTGTAACACAGGCTGACATAGGGCGGAATGGAGGGATGGGTCGGGCCCTGGAGACGAGAAACGATGGAACCGAATTGAGGCCACCCGCCGGCGGGTTTGGGCTTGCGGGGATCATACCCGTGGAAAACCTGCTGGGCATCGTGGTCGGCCTGGTTGCCGACCAGCGAGCGAATGATAGTCATCCGGTCCATCAAGGCCGCCATTTTCGGAAACGCCTCGCAGATCTGGATGCCGTTCACCCGTGTCGGTATCGGCTTCCAGGGCCCGGCGATTTCCTTCGGCGCATCGGGTTTCAGATCGAACATGTCCTGATGAGGCGGCCCTCCCACCAGATAGATGAAGATCACCGATTTTTTGGAGGATCGGATTCCAGCCGCCGCTTCGGCCCGCAGCAACCCGGGAAGCGTCAATCCGCCCAGTCCAAGGGCGCCAGCCTGCAGGAATCCCCTTCGGCCCAACCGGTGGGAACCACCTTTTCTGGCAGGATTTTCAGGGAAAATCACGGGCCTTCTCCGCGGTTTGGGCTTTGGCCGGCAGGGGATGCCGGACTTGACTGCCTCTCTTATCTACCATGCCCTGCATTGAAAGAAAGCATCAATTCCCCCTTCAGCCCTGTTTTGCAGCCAGATTGCCCTGTCGGGTGAGGGAAACTTCAGGCCTGATTCCCTACAAAAATTCCTGATGCGCCACAAGGATGGCCCATCCGAGAGAAACGGTTTATCCAGCGAGGATTCTTGCCCGTGACAACCAAAGCCTACGCCGCCCAGTCCGCCACAACCCCTTTGGCCCCCGCGACTATCACGCGCCGGGAACCGCTTCCAACCGATGTGCAGATTGAAATCCTCTACTGCGGGGTGTGCCATTCCGACCTGCACCAGGCCCGGGATGAGTGGAACCAATTCGTACCCACCCAGTACCCGTGCGTTCCCGGGCATGAGATCGTGGGGCGGGTCACCCGGGTGGGAGACAAGGTTGGCAAATTCAAGGCGGGGGATTTCGCAGCCGTGGGCTGCATGGTGGATTCTTGCAGGGCCTGCCCGAACTGCGCCCAAGGGCTGGAGCAGTATTGCCATCAGTTCCCAACCTTCACCTACAACAGCGCCGACAAGCACAGCGGATCGCACACCTTGGGCGGGTATTCGGAACAGATCGTGGTGGACGAGTCATTCGCAGTGAAGGTTTCCGACAAGGCCAACCTGGCTGCCACGGCGCCGCTACTGTGCGCCGGGATCACCACTTACTCCCCGCTTCGGCACTGGAAGGTGGGCCCTGGAAAGAAGGTGGGCATTGTCGGGTTGGGTGGCCTGGGCCACATGGGGGTCAAATTCGCCAACGCCATGGGGGCGCATGTGGTTTTGTTCACCACCTCGCCGGGCAAGGTGGCCGACGGGAAACGGTTGGGGGCGCACGAGGTGGTGGTCTCCACCGACGAGGCCGCGATGGCAGCCCACCGAGGCAGCTTTGATTTCATTTTGGATTGTGTTTCCGCCCAGCATGACCTGAACAGCTATTTGGGCCTATTGAAACTGGATGGGACCCACTGTCTGGTTGGCGCCCCTGAAAAGCCGATGCCCGTGGCGGCCTTCAGCCTGTTGATGCCCAGGAAAAACCTCGCAGGATCAGGGATCGGGGGCATCGCCGAGACCCAGGAAATGCTCGACTTCTGCGCAAGGCATGGAATCAGCAGCGACATCGAATTGATCCCCATCCAGAAGGTCAACGAGGCTTACGATCGCCTTCTGAAGGGAGATGTGAGGTACCGTTTCGTGATCGACATGGCCAGCCTGAAAACCGGGAACTGACCCCTATCCCCCCGGACGGCATACGGCGCCTGTCCGGGGGGTCCCTCCCATTTGCTGAGCCCCGCGGATTTGACTGCTTTTCCAACCCCAAACAAAAACCATTCCTTGCGAACTGAATTCGGGTTTTCCAATCACACACCCACCAAATCCCGGGTCTCACTCCATAAATCCAGTCACACCAATCCCTTAGCCCAGCCCCGGCCAAAAGACTGAAACCAGCCGACAGCCTGGCTGGTCTGGAAGAGGGTGCGTGGACCATTTTCCGGCCCTGGATGGAAAAATCTCCGGGCCTTGGGCGTATACCCCTTGCCGGAAGATAAATCCCGACGACCGCCGCCCGAACCACCCATCCAAGAAAGGCTTCTCCATGCCCGCTGGCACCCCTGAACACAAACTGGTCATCGCCACCAACCACACCGCCCTGGGCGCGGCCATCGCCGCGGCCGTGGAGGCCCGCGGGGTGGCACGCGTGGAACTGCGCCCGAGCGGTGGTGGTCATTACGGATTGGATATTGGTGAAAATGTCCCGGGCACCTGGGTTCACCAGTTGATGGAGGCGATCCATCCGCTGCAACCGAATCACCTGACAACCCACGACCCGGACTCCCAGGATCCCCTGCTGGACGAGACAGGAGGAGCGGCCGCCGTGCTGCAACTTCCCGACTGGGTGGCCGGTGAAAAGCTGCCGGAAATCAACCTCCAGGCCAATTCCGAAAGCCTGATGGCGAAGGCCTCGGAAATCCTCACCCGCTTGCCCCACCGCAAGTTCACCTCCCGGACGAATCACGCCGCGTCATCGGTGGTGCGACCGGCCCGTGGAATCCCCAAACAGTGGATTGAAACCACTGCCTTCCTGCTGGCTCGCGAGGGGATTCCCGCCCAGGTGATCCTTCCGGACCCCGAGGAAGAGGAAAGGCCGTGGAAGGAGCGGAACTTGCAGATTGTGCTGGCCGACCCGGCGGTGCTGGCGGCGTCGACTGTGGCCCGCTACCCCATCCTGGTGAGGTCGGACGAGGTGGAACTGGCCGGAAAACTGGTGGCCGAGTTGCGCGCCAAGGGATTCCGCGCCGAAACCGGTTCCAAGCTGTTTCCCGGGGAAGTGGCGGACACCTCCATCACATTGCGGCCGGGCCCGCTGCTCCACGAGGACCTGGAGATCACCCTGGCCACCCTAACCCGTACCTTGCGGGATGTGTGCCGGGCTGGCGGAATCGACATGGATCGCTACCCCCTGCAAATCGACAACACCTGCGACCGTTTTGACGCGGTGCTTCTGCTGCCGGCCGCGGCATGCCTGGCCGGAACGGCCCGCTCCACCGGCGGGGATCACCCGGACCGTTTCCGCGTGCGCATCAAGACCGACATGCCCGCGCACCCGGTGATCCGCAAGTTGGCCCAACAGTTGGAGGCTGGCGGTTTCCGCGCGCCGGAAATCGACCAGGTTCCCAGCATCATCGACTGCTCGACCGGGCGCTTCCGGGGCGGCCGGGTGATCCGTGATTTCCGCCTCATCTCCGGGGCGATGGAGCACGCCCCCCAAAGCCGCGCGAAAATCCTGTCGTTGCTTTCGGAGGCCAAATCCTTCCTGGATTCGACGGGCAAGACCCCGTTGGCCTGTGATTGCCCCTGGCAACCGGAAGACCCCGATGTGTTCATCCATGTGCCGGTGAAGGGGGTGGAGGATGGAAAACTGGCGGAGCGACTCCGCCGTACCGACCTGTACCCGGTGAAACTGATCGCCGCGGACATAACGGCATGGCACGAGCTGGCGACCGAACTTGAAACCGCGGGGTTCCACATCGGCGACCGTGATTCCTCGTCCACGGAAGGGCCGGTCCTCAGTTATGGCGCGGCCCCCGATGAGGTGATCGCGACCGCCACCCGGCTGGTGCGCGCAGCCTGTGGCAAGGCCCCCCGCCTGCGCAAGGATTTCAGCGACGATGATCATGACATCTTCATCCACCTTCCCGAAAAGCCCCTGAAGCGCAAGGTGCCGGCCAAACGGAAGGCAGGGGAAACGCTTGCCACCCAAGCCCTGCTGACCCGACGGGAGGAACCGTTCCTGCGGGTGGACGCGGCCGGGGCGACCATCGCCGGGATCCGCCTTGAGCGCCGGTATCCGGGGGAGCACGATGCGATGGTGCCCCATCCGGCGCAATTCAGCCATTTCTGCGTTGACCAGTCCGCGGCACCCACGCTGCGCCACCTGGCCTTGTCGGTGCGTTTGGCCGAACCGTGCCTGCTGGAGGGGGAAACCTCCACCGCCAAGACCTCATCCATCCAGTACCTGGCCTGCGTTCTCGGTCAACCGGTGGTACGGGTCAACTTGAACGGGCAGAGCGACACCGGCGAATTGATCGGGCGATTTGTGCCGGCGACCGGAGTTCGGGCCAACGGCGGGGCCCAATGGGCATGGCAGGACGGCGTGTTGCTGGAGGCCCTGAGGCACGGCTGGTGGGTGATTCTGGATGAGTTGAACCTGGCCGAACCGGCCATTTTGGAGCGGCTGAACAGCCTGCTGGAGCGCACGCCCTCCCTGCTGGTGACTGAACATGACAACCGGGTCTTCGGCCCCGGAGGCGACCCGATCCATCCTGAATTCCGGATCTTCGGCACCATGAACCCGGCGGAATACGCGGGGCGCAACGCGCTGAGCCCGGCATACCGCGACCGTTGGCGCGGGCACCTG
>JAFMJU010000162.1 GCA_017853285.1 Gemmataceae bacterium | reverse complement strand
GGCTGATTGACCCGCGATTGACCCACACAGGGTTTCCCGTAGGGTAGACTTGTTCAGAATGCCTTGAAAACAAGCGGATTTTCGACAACTCTGGAAACTGGCCCATGATTGTCCACATCGACGCCCGCAAGCTGACGGACTCCGCCGGGCTGCACGCAGCCCTGTCCGAGGCGTTCGGCTTCCCCGCTACCTACGGGAAAAACCTCGATGCCCTGGTCGACTGCCTGTCCGACCTCGACAACCCCCCAAGCGGCATGACCAAATTCCACCTGTTCCCGGGCCAGACCGCCCTGTTGGCCATCACCCATCTCGACAAGGCCGGCAAGAACGCCGCCAGGATCAAGGCCCAACTGCAAACCCTGAACGATGTGGCCGCCTTCGTGAACGCCCGCCGCCTGGAAAACAAACAACCGCCATTGCTGGCGGTTGCGTATGAAGCCGATTGAGCCCGGCAGGCTGCGTCAGGCGGCGTTGCGGTTGGCGCTCAGGCCGTGATGGCTGTCGGCGATGTTGATGCCGCGGCTCGACTCGCGGATGAAGCTGATCATCTCCACCACCACATCCACATCCCCGAGGTCCGCCTCGAGCTGCATCAGCGCCGAGGGCAGCGTCTTCTCGCTGCGGTGGATGACCTGGTAGGCCTTGCGGATGGCGTCGATGCCCGCCGCCGGGATGCCCGCCCGGCGCATGCCCACCACATTCACTCCGCAGACATGGTTGATGTGCTGCTGGATGGTGAACGGCGGCACATCCTTGGTGCTGGCCGAGCAACCGCTCAACAGCGACAGCCGGCCCATACGGCAGAACTGGTGCAACGCCGAGTTGCCAGACATGTAGACATAGTCTTCCAGCACGCAATGGCCCGCCACCAACGCGTTGTTGGCCAGGATGCAGTTGTTGCCCACCACCGCATCGTGCGCGATATGGCTGCCGGCCATGAGGAAATTGTTGTTGCCAATCCGCGTCTCGTACCGGCCGGTCGTGCCCCTGTGCACGGTCACATTCTCGCGGAAGACATTGTTGTCGCCGATGACCACCCGGGTCTCTTCCCCGTTGAATTTCAGATGCTGGGGCAATTCACCCAGGATGGCCCCGCCGAATACCGTGTTCCCCTCGCCCAGATCCATCGGCCCGATCAGGGTCGCATGGGGACGGACCACGCAATGCGCGCCCAGATTCACCCGGCCCTCGATCACCACAAACGGACCGATTTCGCAGTTTTCCCCGACATAAGCCTGGGGCGAGATCACCGCGGTGGGATGCACACGGGCGGATGTGGCGACAGGCATGGAAACCCCCGGATCAATCAATGCCGTTCAAGCCATTTGGGGTGATCGCAGGTCGCCAGACCGGTCACGAACCCCCGGAGGGGCGTGTATACCTTCCGGCTCGAATTTGATTCCACCCCAATCGCCCGGGTGTTTTGCAGGTCCAATGGCCCTGACAAAACCCAAGACAAACGGGTGATATTTCAAAAACGAACCGGGATGCCTGTTTTTTCCAAATTACCTATACCGCCAAAACTCCCCCGAGATAGCGGTAAGGTGCCTATCAGGCCATCAGGCGCCGGAGGCTTCCTCGATCACATCTTCCGAGGCATAGATCGGCACTTGGGCGGTCACAGCTAAAGCGATCGCGTCACTTGGGCGGGAATCCACTTCAATGATCTCGCCATCCTTGCGGATTCGCAGGCGGGCGAAGTAGGTTTGGTCCCGCATTTCACTAATGAGAATGTCCTGCAGCTCCCCACCCAGCGCCTCGATGACCAAATTCAGCAGGTCATGCGTCAGCGGCCGGGGCGATTGCTCCTTCCGGATGCGGAAATCGATGCTCCGGATCTCGAAAAGCCCCACCACCATGGTGAAAAACCGTTCCCCATCCACCTCCTTCAGGAGAATGGTGTGGCCATCCTGCAGCTCATTGACCACGATGCGGCGCAATTCCATCTGAACAGCCATGGTTCTCTCCATCCGGTGTTCCCTTTAATTTAGTGCCGGGTGGCCCTGAAGTGTTAACCTTCAACCCGTGCGACCTTTTTGTGTGCAACCCCGTGTCCGGTCATTCTGGTGGGAAGCTGAACCGATGGATTCTCCAACCACCCGAAAAGCCGTGGGGAAAACCGTCTTCCTCCTGCTGGGTGTCATGTCCCTCGCCGCCCTGGCTACCCTCTGGGGCTCCCTCCGCTCGGTCCAGGCCCGCCGTAGCCGCGATGTTCCTGCCACCCAACTTCCCGAAAGTTCTCTGCTGGCCAAACTTCCCGCCCAATCCAGCCAGGTTTTCGCCTCCAGGCCCGGATGGGTGAAACATGCCTCCCTCATCCAATCGCTTCTGCCAGCCCCGATGGCAAATTCCCTGAAAAACCCGGCACCATCCCGGTGGGTGGGCGGGTGGACAGCGCCTTCGTCAAATCCAATGTTGGCGGCCGAATTCCCCCCCGGTGTTCCCCACCCGGAAGGCTGGCAGCCGCACGCGGGCTTATGGATCTACAACGGCCAGCCAACCCCACCGCAAAAGGATGAAACCGCCTGGGCTCCTGGCCTTTCCGTGGTGGTGCAAAACCGCCTCCATCCCGAAGCCCTGGTTTGGGTGGCCGGAGCCGGCACCCCCTGGAAGGACGGGTTGGGCCATCGGCTTTGGGAGGCTTTCGCAACCGCGCCGGAATGCGCTCGGATATCCGGGTGGGCCGCTCTTGCCCAAACCTGGCTGGTTTGGGTGGAACCCCAGCCGGACCGCACCCTCATCCGGGCGGATTTTGAATGTGCCAGCCCCCGGGAGGCCAGCCGTCTGGAAAAAGAGCTGGAATCCGCGGTCCCCGCCGGAAGCACCCTGCGTTTTCTGACCGACGGTCCCTGGTTTTCCCTGCAATTCACCTGGGCAGGGAACGCCCAAGGCACCAAACCGGCCGGCCGTTGATCTGCTTCCAAGGTTCCCCAATCCAGGCGGCTCAAGGCGGTAGAATGCCCGTGACAGCCCAAGAAGTCGAAGAGGCTTAGCCAGACATGGCCCACACAGCTTCAGAAATCGTCTGTCCCGGCTGCCGGATGCTGATCCCCCTGCCTCCAGGCAGGGCCATCCCCAAACATTGCCCGCATTGCCTCGCCGAACTGCCAGTCGCCAAACCCAAAACCGCCACCCCCCGCCGTAATCCTTTCGCCGGCCTGCCCATCGGCGCCATGTTGCTTGGAATCACCGCCTTCGGGGCAGTTTGCAGCCTGTTGCTGCTGTTGGTCACCTGGAAGGGGCGCGGGCCGACCAACCCCGGGTCGGGTGACCAGCCCGCCCTCGCGCCGGAACTGCTGGGCCAGTTGGAGGAGCGCGACCGCCTGGCCAAGGCGGAAGGCGACCGCCAGAAGGCCCTCCAGGCTGCCCTCGGGAAGGCCCGCGGCGTCAAGCCCGGCGATCCGGGGGCGTTGGATGCGTGGAAGGCCGTGGCCCTGGCCGCCGAGATGCCACCCGACAGCCTCGACCAGCTCATCGGCGCGGCCCGCGCCACGGGAGAAAAGTCGGCCCTGGAGGGCGACCTGAAAAAACGCCAGGAAAAAGATAAACAAGATATTGACAAGAAAAATATCCTGGTTGCCGAGTCACTGGCGCGGGGCAAGGCCGCCCTGGACAAGGGCGATGCGGCCCAGGCCCGCCTGAACCTCGAGCGCGTCCGGTCCCTCGCGCCCGAGACACCCGGCCTGGAGGCCGAGATGGCCCAGGTGCTGAAGCTCGAAAACCGCCAGTTCGAGATCACCCATTCCCAGACCAGGCTCAAGGCCGGCCAGGAAAACCTCAAGGCCGAGCGGTGGGGCGAGGCCCTGCGCGATTTCCAGGCCGTGCTGGCCGTCCTGCCGGACAACCCCGAGGCGCTCCAGGGCAAGAAATCCGCCGAGGAGGGCTTCGACCGGCTGGAAAAAGACCGCGAAAAGCGCCTGCAATACCTCATCCATCTGGATGACGGCCGCAAGGCCCTGAAGGACCGCCGCTATGACGATGCCAGCGCCGCCTTCACCCGGGCCACCCGCCTGATGCCCCAGGAAAAGGAGGCCGAGCGCCTGCAGGAGGTCGTGCGCCAGACCCGCCACGAGGCGGAACGGAACTCGCAGGCCATGGTCACCGCGGCCAAGAACCTCATCTCCAAGGGTAACCCCCAGGAGGCCTTCTTCCTGCTGGTGGACGCCGACAACCTCACCCCCAATGACCGCACCATCCGGAAGCTGATGTCCGACGCGCAACAGCTGGTCAACCGCATCCAGGGTATCGCCAACCCCCTCAGCAACGATCCCAAGTACCTGGGCTACATGGCCCAGGGCAGGGCCGCCATGGCCGCCGGCAACCCCATCGCCGCCGTGGAATGCTTCGAGAACGCCCTGCGGCAGACCAACAGCCGCGACAGCTTCGCCCTGCGCGCCCTGATGGATGCCCGCAGCGCCAAGGACCGTCTGGGCCAGCGCGCCACCGATTACGAGAAGGCCCTGCGTCAGGGGATGCTCCTGATGGGGCGCAAGGAATATGGCCCTGCCGCCTTCATGCTGGAAGGCGCGGTCCGGCTGTTTCCCGAGCAAAAAACCATCGACCTGCTCGAGGAAGCCAAGTTCCAGGATCTGGTCACCCGCGCCCGGGAAGCCGTCGAGCGCGACCCCGATACCGCTGAAAAACTGGCTGATCAGGCCCTCCGCATGCGCCCCACCGATATCTCCGCCAGCAACATCATCAAGCAGGCCAAGGCCAAGGCGCTGGCCTTGGCCAACCCGAAGGCCAACCCGGTCGACCCCTACGAATCCGCCATGGCCGTCGGCCGGAACGCCATGCGGGAAAAGAAATTCGGCGAGGCGGTCCAGGCCTTCCGGTTGGCTCTCGAAAACAAACCCAACGACCCGGTCGCCCTGGAATTGGAAAAGCAGGCCCGCCAGCGTTTGGTCGGTCAGGATGATCCCAAGGATCCCAACCCGAAACCGGAAGCCAAGAAGGAAGATATAAAGGCCGATCAAAAATAAATTTAACTATTAAATAATATCGCATGATTTCATTTGGTTTTCCGGAGTATCTCTGTCGTTGACAAACACGCCTTGTTTGAGCTAGGGTAACGGCTTGATTTTGCATCACCCAACACGCCGAAGCAGGATATCTCGATGGTTCGCAAGAAGCAGGGTACGGCCAAGAAAAACCGCTGCAGGTTCTGCACCAAGGAAGGGTGCCCCAGGCCCGCTTTCGTGGATTACAAGGACTACGCCACCCTGCGCAAGATGTGCACCAATCAGGGCAAGCTGTTCAGCCGCAAGCGGTCTGGCAACTGCGCCGCCTTCCAGCGCGCCGTGAAGGATGCCGTCAAGCGCGCCCGCTTCCTGGCCCTGTTGCCCTACGTCGGCGATTGATTTCTCCCGGGGCGATCCGGGTTTGCCGTGTCGCCCAAGTTCAGCCAATCCGGGGTCGGAACCTTCGCCATCCTCAGCTTGCCGTGAGGGAGCGTCCGCATGCCTACCGTTTCTCTTCCGGACGGCTCGTCCAAAACACTTCCCGCAGGTTCCTCCGCCATGGATCTGGCCGAGGGAATTGGTAAGCGTTTGGCTCAGGCGGCGATTGCCGCCGTGATCGATGGCAAAGTCACCGACCTCACCCTGCCCCTGCCTGAAGGGGCTGATCTCAAAATCAAACTGCTGACCGACCGCGATCCCGAAGCCCTCGAGGTGCTCCGCCACTCTTGCGCCCACATCATGGCCCGCGCGGTGTTGCGCCTGTTCCCCGGTTCCCAGCTGGCATTCGGTCCCGCCCTCGAGAACGGCTTTTACTACGACATCGAATCCCCCACCCCGATCCGCGAGGAGGATTTCCCGCGCATCGAGGAGGAGATGCGCAAGATCATCAAGGCCTCCGAGCCGTTTGAACGCTTCGAGCGCGTCACCGCCGAGGCCCGGTCCCTCGTGGAAGGCATGGGCCAGAAACTCAAGGTCGAGCACATCGACGAGGAACTCTGCCGGCAGGATTCGCTGAGCTTCTATCGCCAGGGCGAATTCATCGACCTCTGCCGCGGCCCGCACCTCCCTCACGCCGGCAAAGTGGGCGCCTTCAAGCTGATGTCGCTGGCCGGCGCCTACTGGAAGGGTGATTCGTCCCGCCAGCAACTGCAGCGCCTCTACGCCACCGCCTTCTTCTCGCAGAAGGATCTCGACGCCTACCTCAAGCAACTCGAGGAAGCCAAAAAGCGCGACCACCGGTTGCTCGGCAAACAGCTCCACCTGTTCACCATCAGCCCGTTGGCCGGATCGGGAATGATCCTGTGGATGCCCCGCGGTGCCCTGATCCGCGGCATCCTGGAACAGTTCCTGCGCGAGGAACTGACCCGTCGCGGCTACAGCCCCGTCTACACCCCCCATGTCGGCAAGCTGGAGATGTACCGCACCAGCGGCCACTTCCCCTACTACCGCGACGCCCAGTTCCCGCCCCTGTACCAGCATCCTGCGGCCAGCGCCCTCGACCTGTGCCAATACCGCCTGCAGGCAGGCGTTCTCGATGAGGCCCGCGAACGGGACATGGTCCTGTTCCTTTCCCAGGCTTGTCTGGTCATTCCCGGCTACGCCGAGGCCGTCACCCAGGAAGGCCGCATCCAGGCCACCGAACGGCTGGTGGAAGAGCTGTTGAAGATCCACTCGGTGGACATGCCGGAATACCGCCAGGCCAAGGACACCGCCGGCAGGGCCAAAGCCCTCTTGAACTGGCTCGAGCAGCAGGAAGGCTACCTGCTCAAGCCGATGAACTGCCCCCACCACATCCAGATCTACAAGGCTGTCCCCCGCAGCTACCGCGACCTGCCGGTGCGCCTGGCGGAGTTCGGCACCGTCTACCGGTTCGAGCAAACCGGCGAACTGTCCGGCATGACCCGGGTGCGCGGCTTCACCCAGGACGATGCCCACCTGTTTGTCACACCCGACCAGATCGAGTCCGAACTGCTGGCGAACATCGAGCTGGTCCAACTGGTTTTGAAAACCTTGGGCCTAACCGATTACCGCGTCCGCATCGGCCTGCGCGCCAAGGGCTCCGACAAATATGTCGGCAGCGATGACGACTGGAACAACGCCGAGGCCTCCCTCATCCGCGTGGTCAAATCCCTCGGCATGGAATACACCGCCGAGGAGGGCGAGGCGGCCTTCTACGGTCCCAAGATCGACTTCGTCGTCCGCGATTGCATCGGCCGCGAGTGGCAACTAGGCACGGTGCAACTGGACTACAACCTGCCCAAACGGTTCGATCTCGAATACACCGGGGCCGACAACAAGTCCCACCGCCCCGTGATGATCCACCGGGCTCCCTTCGGGTCCATGGAACGGTTCATGGGCATCCTGATCGAGCATTTCGCCGGTGCCTTCCCGGTCTGGCTGGCACCCGAGCAGGTCCGCGTTCTCACGGTCAGCGAGAAGTTCAACGACTACGCCAAGGGGGTGGAGTCCAGGCTGCGCGAAGCCGGTATCCGCGTGACCGCCGATTTGGGCCCGGACAAGGTGGGCGCCAAGGTCCGCCTGGGCGCCATGGACAAGGTCCCCTACCTGGCCGTGGTCGGTGACAAGGAAGTCCAGGCCGGGGCGGTCACCATCCGCGAACGCGGCGGGGCCGACCTGGGAAGCATGCCGGTCGAGGCCTTCATCGCCCGGGTCCAAGGGGAAAACACAGGCCGTACCCTGCCGAAATCCTCCACCTGATCGACCAGCACCAAAAAATGGAATGGAATTCCGGCCGCACAGGCCATCCATTCCACCCAACTATCCCATTTGATTCTTCAGCTGGTATCAACCCGGCTAAGCTCAAAAATTCATCGATTTTTCTTCAAGAAAATCCAGCCCGGATGCTTTTTTTGACCTAGGTTTTGCCCGACTCCGCCAGGAAGGCAGCCTGGGTCACGCTTTCCTTCAATAAAAACCGGCGGGCGCTCCTTTTCGTCGGAACTTCAGGTGGAACATCCACGCCCAATCCTGAAAGTTGCGCCAAGTGCCACAATTGGCACAAACGCTTCCCATAAAAAAGTCGTTTGGAAAAACGACAAGGCTTGGAGAATCTGCATCGTCCCTGACAGTTAGGGCTCTTAGGCGGGTTGCTGTATGGTATATTCGAGCGAATTTCCGTCTAAAGTCCGATCCGATAGAGATTAAAGCCGCATTCTGTTTCGCATCAGGAGCCTATCCCCATGGCCATCACCACCCGCCCATCCCGGCAACTCCGACTGGAAACCCTGGAGGGCAGGGTGACTCCCA
>JAFMJU010000161.1 GCA_017853285.1 Gemmataceae bacterium | reverse complement strand
CCTTCCTTGCCCAGGCCGTAGAAGTAGTGGTCCACCTTGTCCTGGTTGGCGAGCAGCCAGTCGATGGAGGGTTCGCCGCGCATGGCCTTGCGGATGACCTTGTGGGTGGCCTCGCGGTTGACGTTGAAGAGTGCCTCGTGGTCGACCTTGCCGGCGGGGACCTTGAGGATGGCGGGGTCCAGCCAGACTGAATAGATGATGCCCAGCTTGTCGGCCAGCGCCTTGGGGATGTCGCCCGCGCGGACCGCATCGAGGACGCCGTGGGCGATGCCGGCCTGAACCGTGCCCATGAGGATGTTGGTGTAGCGGCTGCCGGTCACGGTGACCTTGCTGACCATCAGCGTGGCGGGTTTGACCTGCGCATCGGAGTTCAGGATGGCGAAGACCTTGGTGTGGCCCTGCACCTGATTGCCCACCAGCGTGGCCATGGCGGTGCCCACGGGGCCGTCGAGCTCGCCGATGACGATCTCGGGCTCGGCGCACAGGTAATCGAGGTCGCCCTCCACCAGCGCCTCGGCGGTACGCATGCCGATGCGGCCGACCTTGGCGGCCTTCTTGGCGGGCTTGGGTTTCTTGTCCTTGGCCATGTTTTGCCTCGCAACAAAAGTTTCGCGGGGCCTGATGGCCCCGCTTGGTTGTCTTACTTTTTCACCTCGGCCAGCAGCTCGGCGACCGCCTTCTCCAACTCATCCTCACGCACATGCTTGTAGCGGATCACGCCCTTGGTGTCGATCACATAGATCGACGGGAAGAAGCGGACATTCCACTTGCGCAGCATGCTGTCAGCCTCGGTGCCGCCGAACCAGTGGACCCAGGGCATCGGTTCCTTCTTCAGGAATTCCTTCACCGTCTCGGGCTTGTCATCGCCGCTGATGGAGACCAGCACGAAGGGCTTGTCCTTGAACTTCTCCACCATTTTGCGCTCGTGCGGGATCATCGCCTTGCAGGGCCCGCACCAGGTGGCCCAGATGTCGAGCACCACCACCTTGCCCTTGTGGTCGGCCAAAGAAACCGGCTTGCCATCGAGGTCCTTCGCCTTGGCGTCCGGGGCCACCTTGCCGACCGTGAGGCTGGAGAGGGCGGCGGCGGTTTCCCCCAAGGGATTGCCTTCCAGGTCTTTTTCCTTGGCGTAGTCTTTCAGCACGCGGGCGAAGGCGGCGTCGGACTTGGCGAGCGCCTCTTTCTTCTTGTCGGCGGGAACCCCGGCATTCTCGGCGATGTCGGTGTAGAAGGTGGCGAGAGCCATTGCGGCCTGCCCCTTCACCGAGGAGTTGGTGGATTCCTTCTCGATCCGCTCCAGCAGTTTTTCCGGATCGGCCATGGCGCCACCGGCCAGCATCTGGCAGAAGATGCCGAGCCGCTCGCTACCCTTGTGGTGCTTGAAAAGCAGGTCGATCGCCTGGTCGGTGGTCTTGGTATCGTCCATCTGGCTGGACAATCCGATGGCGCCCATGAAGCATTCAAAGGCGACCGGATCAGTAGGCTTGTCCAGCCCCAGCTTGATCAGCTTGGCAGGGTAGGGCCCCAGGATTTCCAAGGCGATTTTCTTGGCATCATCCGGTGTCTTGGCCTTTTGCATCGCCGGCAGGAGCTTGTCCTTCTGCACATTTTGCAGATCCTGGAAGATGCCGGTCATGGCCTTGGCCCGCTCGGGATCGAGCATGGGCGGGGCGGCCGGTTTGTCCTGCGCCGGCAGTATCGCCAGCAGGCCTGTCACAAGCAGGTTCGCGAACATCAGCCACCTCCGTGCGGAAAAAATCGTAACCCGTTGAGCCCAACAGGTTAGGGCATCATCCTGCCCCGACGCCAGCCGAGATGCCTTTTCAGGCGACGGCGGCCTGCAAAATGGGCAAAAACTTCTTGGCATCGAGGCTGGCACCGCCCACCAGGCCCCCGTCCACATCGGGCTGGGACAGGATTTCGCGGGCGTTGTCGGCGGTGAGGCTGCCGCCGTATTGGATGATCATCTTGTCGGCGGCGGCCTGACCGAAGTGCCTGGCCAGATCCTTGCGGATGAAGGCGTGGGCCTCCTGTGCCTGCGCCGGGGTGGCGTTGACGCCCGTGCCGATGGCCCAGACGGGCTCGTAGGCGATCACCAGCTTGCCCAGGGTTTCGACGGGCAGGCCGCCCAAGGCGCCAACAATCTGCTCGGCCAGCACGCTGAAGGTTTTCTCGGCCTGCCGCTCGGCGAGGGTTTCACCCAGGCAGAGGATCACTTCCAGCCCAGCCGCTTGCGCGGTCACCAGCTTGGCTTTGATCTGGGCATCGGTCTCGCCCATCTTGTGACGCCGTTCCGAGTGGCCGAGGATCACCAGGCCGCAGCCGATGTCCTTCAGCATGGCGGCAGCCACCTCGCCGGTGAAGGCGCCGGGCTTCTCCATGTAGCAGTTTTGGGCGCCCAGCTCGACCTTCGAACCCTGGATGGCATCGCGCACGGGCAGGATGTAGGGGAATGGGGGGCAGACGGCGGTGCGCAGCTTGCCGGAGGCCAAGCCGGCGGTGACAGCGCCATCGGCCTTGATGCCGTCGACCAGCGACTTGGCCAAGGCGACCCCGCCGGCGAGGTCGGTGTTCATTTTCCAGTTGCCGGCCACAAACTTTCCGCGCATTTCGAACTCCAGAGGTGAGGGATTCTTGGTTGGGATTTGAGGGGTGGAGCGCGGCGATCAGGCCGGCTGGGTTTGGTCGAATTGCCGGCCCATCAATCGGGCCAAATCCTGAAGCTGTTTCATCAGGGTGGCGAACTGGGGCGGACGCAACGCCTGGGGGCCGTCCGAGAAGGCCTTCTCGGGGGCGCAGTGGACCTCGACATGCACCCCGTCGGCGCCGGCGGCAAGGGCCGCGCGGGACATGGGCGGGATGAGGTCCGGCCGTCCGGTGGCGTGGCTGGGATCGGCGATGATGGGCAGGTGGCTTTGACCCTGGACATTGGGGATGGCCGCCAGGTCGATCATGTTGCGGGTGCTGTCCTCGAAAGTGCGCACACCGCGCTCGCACAGGACCACATTCAGGTTGCCCTCGCTCAGCACATATTCGGCGGAGAGGAGCAGGTCCTTCACGGTGGCGGACATGCCGCGCTTCAGCAGCACGGGCTTGCGGCACATGCCCACCTCGCGCAGGAGGTCGAAGTTCTGCATGTTGCGGGCGCCGATCTGGAACATGTCGGCGTATTTCTCGACCAGGGGCACCTGCCGGGGGTCCATCACCTCGGTGACGACCGGCATGCCCAGCGCGTGGCCGACATCGCGCAGGATGCGGAGGCCGGGCTCTCCCATGCCCTGGAAGCTGTAGGGGCTGGTGCGGGGCTTGAACGCGCCGCCGCGCAGGATGTTGGCGCCTGAAGCGTGGACGGTCTTGGCGATTTCAGCGAGGATTTCCTCGCCTTCAATGGCGCAGGGGCCGGCGATCATGGCCAGGTGCCCGCCGCCGATCTTGACCACGGGGCCCTTGTCACCGGCCTTCACCTCCACCACGGTGTCGGCGGGATGCATTTGCCGGCTGGCCAGCTTGAACGGCTTGAGGATGGGCAGAACCTTCTCCACGCCGGGCATGGCCTGCAGCGGCTGGGACTGCAGCTTTTCCTCGTCGCCAATCACGCCGATGATGGTGCGCTCCTGTCCATCGCTGCGGTGGGCGCGGAGACCGAGTTCCTTGATGCGACCGAGGATATCTTCGATCTGGTTGGGTGTGGCGTTGGCTTCAAGGACAATGATCATGGGTTTTTCCAAAAGGGGCCCGCCACCAAACGGGGCGGGCTTTGGGAGAATCAGGCGGGCAAAGGGGAGATCGGGTAGGAGCCGAGGATACGCATCTCCTTGGCGGTGTCCGCCAGCGCCTTGAGGGCCTTGGCCACCTTGGGTTCTTCCTGGTGGCCTTCGAGGTCGGCGAAGAAAAGGTACTCGAGCTTCTCGGTGCGGCCGGCGCGGGCGGGGAACGACTCGATCCAGGTCAGGTTGATCTTGCCCGACTTGAAGATGTCGAGGGCGTCGACCAGGGCGCCTGGGGTGTTGGAGACCTTGAAGACGACGCTGGTCTTGTCGTTGCCGGTCTTGGCGCACTTGTGGCGGCCGATCACGGCGAAGCGGGTCTCGTTGTCGGGGTAGTCCTCGATGTCGGAAAACAGCAGGCGCAGGCCGTGGCGGGTGGCGGCCTGACGGCTGGCCACGGCCGCGGCGCCTGGCTCCCGCTGGGCCAGTTCGGCGGCGGTGGCGGTGCTGGAGACCTCGATCTGCTTGGCGTGTGGCACATTCTTGCTGAGCCAGTTGCGGCACTGTGAAAGGGCCTGGGGCTTGCTGTAGATGCGCCGGATGTCCTGCTGGTCGCAGAGGGCCATCAGGTGGTGGTGCACCTGCAGGCGGACCTCGCTGCAGATGGTGAGATGAGGCATGCGGACGAACATGTCGAGCGTGTCGGCGACGCGACCATCGGTCGAGTTTTCCACGGGGACCACGCCGAAGTCGCAGTGGCCGCGGTTCACCTCCTCGAACACGGTGGCGATGCTGCCCACGGCCACCAGATCGACCGCCTGGCCGAAACGCTCGATGGCTGCCAAATGGCTGAAGGAGAATTCAGGGCCGAGGTAAGCGACCTTCAGCACCTTTTGCAGGGCGCGGGAGCCACTCATGATCTCGCGGAAAATGGCGCGGACGGTGGTGGAATCGAGGGGACCGCCGGAATCCTGGTGCAGCTCCAGGACATGCTTCAGGACCTGTTCCTCACGGGCGGGGGAGAAGACCTCCTCCCCGGATTCGGTCTTGAGGCGACCGATCTCGCCGGCGTGGGCTGCCCGCTCGTTGATGAGTTTGATGATCTGCTGGTCGAGTTTGTCGATCTTGTCCCGGACCACCTTGAGCTGGGCCAGCGATTTGGGACCGGCGGGATTGGCAAGTGGCGCCGCCGGCGTTTCGTTTTTCTTGGCCATGATCGTGCCAGCCCGGTTTTCAGGAAGGAGCCTGAGGGGTTGAAAAGTACCAAATAATAGCTGTTTTTATAAAAAAAATCAGGTCCCTAGTCAAACTGATGGTTGGCATGAGCCAGTTGGACAGCAGCGAGGTATTCCAAGGTTATACCTCGCTTGTTTTCTTTATAAATCATTTCCAATAAAGGGGTTATGTATGCTCCTTGCCTTCTTGCTGGTGGGTTTGGCAGGCCAGACACCTGAAATCCAGGCCCAGGTGGATTTGAAGCTTCGGGTGGAGCGCGCCTTGCAGGGATTTGGAGGCAAGGTCTGGTTGGCAGCCAGTAACCTCAATACTGGCAAAGCTTTTGAGCTGAATGGCGGCGAGCGGGTTCGTACGGCTAGCACCATTAAGCTGGCTATTCTGGTGGCCCTGCACGGAGAAGTTAAAAAGGGTAATTTGCGTTGGGATGACAAGCTGGTTCTGGACAAGGAAGTTCGGGCCCAAGGCGCGGGTGTTTTGCACGAGATGGAAGACGGCCACACCCTGACCCTGCGGGAGGCCAGTCGCCTGATGATGGTGGTCAGCGACAATATCGCGACCAACCTAATCCTCCGAAAGGTGGGGATTGATACGGTCAATGACTGGATGGACCGGCTTGGGTTGCCCAAAACGCGCGCTCTGGCCTGGATTGGCGGGGGAGCGGTCAGCAAAGCCCGATCGGCCGAATGGAACAAGCGGGCGGACGGGTCGACCCACGGTATCGGTGTGACCACTCCCCGTGAGATGGTGGACCTGCTTACCCGGCTGGACAAGGGCGAGATTGTCAGCCCGGAGGACAGCCAGCAAATTCTGGTGGTGATGGGGCGTCAGCAATTCAAGGACGGTTTGGGTCGCAACATGCGGGGTGTCCGGATCGCCAGCAAGCCGGGAGCCCTGGATCGGTTGCGCAGCGAGGTGGGGATCCTCACGGTGGGCAAGGAAAAGTTCGCCCTGGCGGTGACCATCGACGACATGCCCGCTCCGCCCGACTGGTCACCGGACAACCCGGGTCTGAAAATGCTGTCCAAACTGTCGGAGGTGCTGGTGGACGGTTTGAAATCAGACAAGCCGGCGCCCGTAGGGGAGAAGAAACCATGATCCTGCTGCTCGCCTCCCTGCTGGCCATCGGCCAGCCGACGAAGCCGAACATTGTCTTTATTGTCGCCGATGACTTGGGCTCGTTCGATGTCTCCTGGCGCGGCGGCAAGATCCCCACGCCCAATCTGGACAAGCTTGCCTTGGCGGGGGCCAGGCTTGAGGCCCACTATGTTCTGCCCGTCTGCTCGCCGACCCGCGCGGCGCTGATGACCGGACGGTACCCGATGCGGCATGGGCTGCAGGAGGGCGTTGTGCGTCCCTGGGCCCGGTATGGCCTGCCGCTGGACGAGCGGACTTTGCCCCAGGCCCTGCGGGAAGCGGGCTATGAGACGGCCATCACCGGCAAGTGGCATCTGGGCCATTTTAAGCGGGATTACCTGCCCACTCGCCGTGGATTCGATCACCAGTACGGGCATTACATGGGGGCGATTGATTACTTCAAGCATGACCGCGATGGGGGGTTTGATTGGCACCGGGACGACAAGGTCTGCCGGGAAGAGGGTTACAGCACCGACCTGATCGCCGCCGAGGCGGCCCACCTGGTGGAAAAACGCGACACCCAAAAGCCACTGTTTCTCTATGTGCCGTTCAACGCGGTGCATTCCCCGTTGCAGGTGGCAGAAAGACACCAGGCGCTTTTTCCCGACCTCAAGCCCAACCGTCGCAAGTATGCCTGCATGCTGACGGCCATGGATGAGGGGGTGGGAAAAATCGTCGCAGCGGTTGAAAAAGCCGGAATCCGCGACAACACGCTTTTTGTGTTCACCAGCGACAACGGGGGACCCAATCCGGGGCCCTTGACGGACAACGGCCCTTACAGAGCCGGCAAGGGAACCCTGTACGAGGGTGGCGTGCGTGTGGCCGCTTTTGCCACTTGGACAGGCAAAATCCCCGCGGGGACGATCGACCAGCCGATGCATGTGGCTGACTGGTACCCGACGCTGGTGAAATTGGCGGGGGGCAAACTCGCCCAAGCCAAACCGCTGGACGGTGTGGACTTGTGGCCCGTGCTGACTGGAAAGTCGGGGGCGGGGCAGCGGGAAATCCTGATCAACACCACCGACAACGGTGGGGCCATTCGCGTGGGGGACCACAAGCTGGTGGTGGCTGGCAAGAAAGTGGAGTTATTCAACCTGAAGCAGGACCCGGGCGAGAAAACCAATCTGGCAGGATCTGAATCTTCCAGGGTGCGGGAATTGTCCGACCGTCTGGAGAAATACCGGAGGGAAGCGGTGCCCTCGAAACAAAAGCCCCAGCCCGCGGGGTATAAGGCCCCAGCGATTTGGGGGGAATGAGAAACCTCCGGCTTCGCCCTGGGCATCCTGATGGTGGGAAAATGGGGCGCTTGGTTGCATGACCAAGCCAAGGGCAATACGCAGGTAGGCCCGAAGCGGGTTCTTGAAAAAGTCTGAGCGGGATTTGAAAGCCGAAGCTGGAGCCGAATTCGATGGACAATTCCCAACTTGCCTCGTTGCTCAATGAAATCTGCACGCTGATGGAACTGGCGGGAGAGGACAGTTTCCGGTCGGGGGCTTTCGCCCGGGCCGCGCGGACCATCGAGACCTTGCCGGACAGTGTGGCGGCCAAGGCGCGGGAAGGCACCCTCGACACCGTTGCCGGGTTGGGGAAAACCCTGAAGGACACGGTGATCCACCTGGTGGAAACCGGCACTTGCAAGCAATTGGATGACCTGCGGGAGAAAACCCCGCCGGGCCTGGTGCAGATGTTGCGCATTCCGGGGGTGGGGCCGAAGAAGGTGCGGGCGATGCACCTGGAACTGGGTGTGGACACGCTGGCCAAGTTGAAGAACGCCTGCGAGACCGGGCAGGTCGCGGAGTTGAAGGGCTTTGGCGCCAAGACGCAGGCGAAAATCCTGGAGGGCCTGGCGTTTGTGGAGCAGTCGAGCGAACGGGTGCGTTTGGACCAGGCCTTGGCGGTGGCCGAACCTCTGGTGGCGGCCATGCGCGCCATGGACGGGGTGGGCCGGGCCGAGCTGGCTGGAAGCCTGCGCCGGCGGCGGGAGACGGTGAAGGATATCGATATCGTTGCCACCGTGGATGATGCGGCCCGGGCGACTGCCGTGCTGGAGGCCTTCACGCGTTTGCCGGGTGTGGAACGGGTGGTGGGTCAGGGAGACACCAAGGCCAGCGTGGTGACCCGGCTGGGAGAAGGGACCAAGGCGATCCGGATCAATGCCGACCTGCGGGTGGTAAGCTCCCGGGCTTTTCCCTATGCGCTGAATTATTTCACCGGCAGCAAGGAACACAATG
>JAFMJU010000001.1 GCA_017853285.1 Gemmataceae bacterium | reverse complement strand
CCGGCGCCGGGACCGGGGGAACCTCACCCGGTGGCGCGTCTTCGGACAGGAAAATGGTCAAGCGGGGATTGGGAGGCTGGGCGACCACCGCGCCACTATAAACCCGAGTGCCATCCTTGGAGCGGGCGATCAACTGGTAGGGGCGGCCTGGCTTCAGGCCCTGGATGGTGAAAAACCCGCGGTCATCCGCCGCCACCTCGATTTTGGCGGTTGGGCTGTTGGCGGTGTCTTTCAGGTCGAGCACCTGAATGGAAGCTCCGGACGGCCTGCGGTTCAGGCGATCCAGCACCTGCCCGGCCAGGAGGCCGGCAGCAGGGTTGGAGGCGGTGAGGGAGGCGCTGCCGTTAACCAGATCGGGAGTACCGTTCGGGGTGTTGACCGGGGTGCCGGGGGCGCCTGCCCCGCGGGGCCAAGCGGGGGGTGCCGGGGCACCTGGAACATTCTGATGGCCGGAAGCCGAGGTTGTTTGGCCGGGAGCCGTGGGTTTGCCCAAGGCTGCAAGGCCTGTGCCCTTGGACGGAAGTTGGCAGCCCGTTGCGAGTTGCAACAGGGGCAGGCACAACACCCATCTTCGGCAACGCCACTGCACGCCAATAGCCCCGGGGTCCAAGCCAACGGCTGGAACAGCCGTGGAATTTGGGCGCACTTGGCGCCCGAAGGCTTATTCCCTTGAGGGGGGCCGGGGTCAAGGAAACTTAAGGGTTTCTTCGATTTTTTGAAGGAAATTGGCCATCCTTGGCCCGCCTAACCTGACCAAATGGAAGGATCTTTTCGGGTCACAACCTAGAATCTTTTTCAGATTGCCTATATTTCCCAAATTTAATGCTTGGCGCCAGCTCCCCGTTTGCCTGGAACGCTGTGCGGGAAGAGGGCAGGGATGTTCAGGTTTCCGTGGGCATCAAATGCGAGAGGCAAGGACGGCTTTTCCAGCGCCAGATCTGGCCTGCTTTTGGCCTCCTGGAGCAAGGTAGGCGAAGCCCAGATGGTTTCCAGTTCGAGCGTGTTGGGGATGATCGCCATCCGAAGGTTGTCGAAAACGGGTTGCCAGCAGGTGTCCAAACCGGCTTGAAGGCATTCGCGGTCATTGCGGAAGGCCAGGGGCAGTTTGGACCGCCACAAGAAGCAGGCGGTCAGGTTGTTCATCCGGAAGGGGACGGGGTCTATGGAATCCAGCAGGCGCTGGGTGGTTAAGTCGGCGATGCCGACACCGGTGCCGTTGCCGTGGCTTTCGGGGGAGAGGTCGAGTGCGCAAATACGTGTGATGGATGGGTCGGGATCCTCCACCATGGTTTCCACCAGCAGCCTGCCGACCACATTGGGGTCGATGCCGGCACCGCTGTAGTTTTTGCCGATTTCACCGATCACCAGGAGGTCGAGCTGACGGAAGGGAAGGCGCCCCATCAAGCCGCGCGCCTCTTCCAGAAGCACCGGTTCACGGTCCATGAGGTCAGCCTTGTCGACCACCTCCAGCCGGGCGGTTTTCTCCCGGGCGTTTTCGAGGATGGCCAAGCCGGCCTGGAAATTGGTTTTTTCCAGGATCACCCGGGCAGCCTGCGGCATGCGGTCGCGCAGGCCCAGGTAACCCCATTGGTGATGCTGGGAGGCGCCTTCCCTTTTGCCGAGCCCGATCACTAGCATCTTCAAGATGCCGCTCTCGAATTTTCCGCGGAAATCCGTGTGGGGCTTGATGCGGGAAAGGGTCACCACCACATCGGCCGCCAAGGCGTTGGCATCCCAGTGGACCGGCTCGTCCAGGGAGGTGCGACCAATCACCGTGCTGGTCATGTCGGTTTTCACCGGCACGCCGAGTTTTTCCTCGGAAATGCCGTATTCCCCCAGCAGTTCGCGTTGGCCCTTGCTGTTGGCGCCACCGTGGCTGCCCATGGCTGAAACGATGAAGGGTTTGCAGCCCCTGGACTGAAAGAAGGCGATGGTTTCCCTGGCCATGATGTCGATGCCGACAATGCCACGGCTGCCGGCCCCGATGGCGACAGACTGGCCCGGTTTCAGGCGCCGGGCCAGGGCCGAATTTTCCCAGGCCTGCCGGACCGTTGAAGCGATATCCGCGACCTCGGGCTGATTCTGGACTTGGCGCAGCAAACCGAAGGGGGGCAGGTCCACGGAAAATTTCCTTTCAGGGTGAATACAGCCAAGGCGATGCCACCACGGGGCGATACCATGAAGGTCGCATGGAAACACCGAGCGGATTCAAAGGGAGCCCTGTCCGGGGCACCGTTCCAAGGGCTCAGGCCATGGTTTTGATTTTAAGCCTTTGGGTCACTTTTTCCCAGCCGGCGCCGGGAACTGAAATCCTCCTTCCGGGCTCATGGTCCAAAGTGGGGCCGGCTCTGGGCCAATGCACAGGATGGGCCTGGGATTGCCCGGACCCGCCAGCGGAAGTGCCGGGACCCAGCCTGACGGGCAGCCGGGGGGAAAATACCCCCTTCCGCTGGGCTGACTTGCTGGCGAGCCGCATGGGCCGGTCGGTGGTGATTGATCCGGCTTCAAAAGTCATTCGCCTGGATCGATTGCCCGCGGGCGGGGTTTGGGTCGCGGCGCATAGCGGGCCGTTTCGCCTCGTTGCCAGGGGCGGGGACAGAATGGTTGATTTTGTGCGGCCCAAGGAGGCGGCAACCCGCCACATTCGGTTGGAATTGGGGTGGGAACCGGGCATGGAACCGCTCCTTGTGCCGACGGTGTGGGAAGAGGTTGAGGTTCAGGCGGGAAAACGGCCCGTGGTTTGTGAAAAAAAACCAGGAGCCATCCGGGAACCGCAGGCGGTGACGGAAACCGTGGTGCCTTTGGATGGGCACCCTGATTTGCCGGCTGGCTGGACGCTGAGGTTGAAAGGCAAGGCTGTGGTGGCCGCGGGGATCCGGGAAATCGGTTTGGGTGCGTGGCCGGAGGTGGCGGACCCTGCCAAGCTGGGGCCGACCCAGGAGGCGAAAAAGGGCGCGTTTTCCTGCTCGCTGGTGCAGGTGACCCGGAACGGGCGACGGATCTCCCTGCGGGTGCGGGTGGCGCGGGACGCCGGCGGGCCTGATTTGGAGTCTTACCAGAGTTGGGTGGTCCTCAATCGGCTGTGGCTGGAGGACCGGCTCGGCGAGGTGGTTCGGCCCACGGGGCAGGTCCTCGAAACGCAGGATGAGTCGCGTGCCGAAGTCACCTACCATGTGGTGTTGCCGGCGGGCACTGAAAACCGCCCGCGGGTGATCCGTTACCGGACGCTGACCGGCCTGCGCGAGGAGAAGTTGTCTTTTGAACTGAATGGGCTGCCAGCATTGCCTTGAGGGAGCACGCGTGACGATGTCCGAGCAAAAGCCGGGGGAACCGGGGCAAGTGGGCCAATTTTTCGCCAGCCAATGGGGTGTGTATGACCGTTTGGTGCGGGCCAACCTGCTGTTTCACAAGGAATTGTTCGAGGCGCTGCGGGAAGACCTTTTGAAGGTGACTCCCAATTTCAGCCTGCTCGACCTGGGGTGTGGGGATGCCGGTTGCCTGGCCAAGGCGTTGGCCGGGATGCGGGTATCGCGCTGCGTGGCTGTCGATTTGGCCGGGGGGCCTGTGCTGTTGGCGGCCCGCGACAATTTGAGGTTTCGCGGGATTCCCGCCGAGGTGAAACAGGGGAACGCGCTGGAGTTTGTGGAGGTGGCCCCCAAGCGGAAATTTGACGCGGTGACCATGGCCTATTGCCTGCATCATTTTCCAACCGCGGACAAGGCGCGGTTTTTCAAGGGGGTGGCCAATTGGGTGAAACCCGGCGGGGCACTGTGGCTTTTGGACGAGGTGATCCCCGGCGGGGCAAGCAGGGAGGACTGGCTTCGCCTTGAGTTGCAACTGATCCACCGGCTGGGAGCGGAGACGCTCACTTCCGAGGAATGGGCCGGGGTGGATCAGCACATCACCACCAGTGATTTTCCGGAAACCGTCGAAGCTTACGGGGAGATGGCGCGCGAGGCGGGATTCCAGTCGGTGGAGACTCGCCTGACTGTTGCCGATGGCCTGGCGGCCATGCTGCGTTTCACAAGGTAGGCCGGGGCTGATCGCGACCAGATTCCAAATGGCGGATCTGTTTTCTGGCCAAAAGGCCGATGCCGCCCACCAGGCAGACCGGTGTGCCCAGCAGCATGCCGATACTGAGGTTGTAAGCCCACTGGCTGGCGGTCCGGCTGGAGCCGTCCTCATCAGGCGGCAGGTTGCCGGCGCAGGCGGGGCAGGCAAAAGCGTCGCCCACCGAACCCGCCAGCAGGACGCAAAACGCAAGCAGGGATTTCTTGCCCTTGAGCATCAGTTCCACCCCGCGGCACCGGGAAGCCGATAAAGCATCCAATATACCACCACGCCCGTGAAAGCCACATAGAGCCACCAGGGATAAACCCAGCGGGCAAGGCGTTTGTGGGTGGCGAAATCGCCGCGGTAACCAAGCCATACCAGGCGCAGGGCCAAGGGGGTGATCACGACCGCCAGAAGGGTGTGCGTGAGAAGGATGGCGAGGTACAGGTACCGGATTCCGGCCGGGGCCAAGGGGGCCCTGTCGGCAAAGCTGGTGGCCACGCCGGACTTGATGGCCAGGTGATAAGTAAGGTAGCTGGCCAAAAACAGGGCAGAACAGAGCACCGCGCACAACATTGCGAGTGAGTGCGCCTTTTTGTGTCCGGAGAAAATCAGGGCCAGTCCCCCAACCAAGAACAGACCGGCCAGGCCATTGAGAAAAGCATTTACCTCGGCCGACGGGACGAGCCATTCCAGGCCATGCTTTTCCCTGAGCAGGATATCCACCTGCGCGCGTAGTTTCCGGATGGCGTCGGCCTGCTCCGCGGCGGCTTCCGGCCCGCCGTTTTCATCGGGTAGACCGGGGAAGTAGCCGCGGATCCGGCCCTGTTTGTCCACAAGCACCAGCTTCAGTGGGTGATCAATCTCGAAGCCGGGCTTCACCTCCTTGCCGGGGGCGGCTTCGTTGCGCTGGATACCCAGTTTGAATTGGTCGCGGATCATCGCGTGGATGGCGGCCTCCTCGCCCAGGAAAAATTTCCAGCGGGCGGGGTCGGCCTCGAATCGTTGGGCGAATTGGTTCAATTCATCGGGATTGTCCCGCGCCGGATCGACCGTGAAGCTCACCAACAGGAGGTCCTGCCGGTCCCTGGTGCGCTTTTGGATTTCCGCCATGGTGGAGGTGACCATGGGGCAGCCGCCAAGGCACCGGGTGAACAGGAAGGATGCGACCCAGACTTTGCCTTTCAGCCGCTCGGGAGTCCAAGTTTCACCTTGCGAATCCCGCACGGAGAAATTCCCCACCTGGCCGTAGGGTTCGGCGGGGTCTTCCCCGCCAGTCCACCAGCGGCATCCACCCAGCAAGGGGAGAGCCAGTGTCAAGAAGGCCAGTAGCAGGGACGAGCGGTTCATCGGGCGGTCCAAGCGAAAAGGCCGTCAGGCAGCAGGCAGAGGATCATCACCGCCGCCACCAGCGAAATGGGAAACAGCAAGAAAAAAAGAGACCTGCCATGCCGGTTCAGGTGCAGGTGGGACCACAGGCAAATAAGGATGGGCAGGGCGTAAAGCGCCCAGAAAATTCCCCGGGGAACCCCGGCCAGGGATGGGATGCTCCCGAGCGCGGTCACACCCGCCAGGCAGGCCAGCATGACCAGGGCCGTGATCCAGATGGAGGACGGGGATTCGGCAACCGCAGGCTTGTCGTGTTGGGGACCCATGGGAATCACACCAGATAAAGCAGTGGGAAGAGGATGATCCAAACCAGATCAACAAAATGCCAGTAGAGAGCGGCGTTGGTGAGGTAACCGAGGCTGGATGGCTTCAGGTACCCGAACACGCCCGCCAGGGCGGGAATGCCCAAGGCGACCAATCCTGCCAGCAGGTGGGTCGCATGCAGGCCGGTGATCACGAAGTAGCAGGAGGCCCACAGGTTTCCGTGAGGCAAGGCTGGTGGAACCGGCACCTCGGTGGAGCCACCGGCAGCACGGATCGCCTCGTTGGCGCCAAAAACCTTCCTGGCCGCGACGGATGGGGTGGCCTCCCCCTTTTCAAGCGACAGGAGAATCTCGTAGGCGAGATTTTTGGCCGGATCCTGGCGGACAGCCTGCAGGGTTTGGGTGGCAGCGGCCGGGTCGGCGCCCTTTTCCTTGCCCGTGGCAAGGCGGAATTCCTTGCCGCCCAACCCCTCGAGTGGTGCCTTCAGGGAATCAAGCCACTGGAGGCCGGGGCCCTGATCGTAGCGGCGGGCGATGGTGGATCCCGCGGGAAAGACCTCGCCTATCTTGCCCGGGAGGAGCTGGTGGCGGAATTTTCCGGAGTATTCGTAGCCCTTGATTCCCAGGAAGCAGACCCCGAGGCCCATGGCAAGCAGCAGGAGGTTGCCGGCCCGTTTGCCCGCCCCGGCGGCCAAGGCCTGCACGGCCAGGCTCACCAGCACGCTGCTCACCAGCAGGATGGCGGTGTTGCCGAGGCCAATCCATGGGTTCATGTGGACCTGGGCGGCGGTGGGCCAACCACTGCCATCCTGACCAGCCACGCTGGAGCGGAGTATGAGGTAGGTGGCGATGAGCGCCGCGAAGAACATCACCTCGGTTCCGAGGAAGAGCCACATACCCATCTGGCCCATGGCCAAGTCGCCCGGGGCAGGCATGGTCTCATCGTTGGCGTGGGCCGAGCTGCTCATGGTTTCCTCTCCTCCGGGGGAGCGGCCTTGGCGGGTTCCTGAAGTAAATGGACGGAAGGGGGTGGCAGCCCGGGGGTGGCCCTGGCCTGATCCATCAGCAGGAAGCCCAATACCAGGGGCCAATGCAGCAGCGAGGCGCGCAGGGCTTTCCTGGCTTGGGGAACCGTGGGGGATTTCAGGAAACGGATGGCGGCGGCCAGAAACATCAGGCCGGAGAGCATGCTGCCGACAATGTAGACCAGCCCGGGGCGCCTTTCCGGCGGAAACAGGAGCACCGGGGAGAGGGAGACCGCGAGAAGCGCCAGGCAATACAGCACCATTTGCAAACCGGTGCTTTTGCCCGTGGCATCCCGGACAGTGAGCATTCTCATTCCGGCAGCGGCATACTGATCCCTGTACATCCAGGCGATGGCGAGGAAATGCGGTATCTGCCAGATAAACAGGATGAGGAATAGCGACCATGCCGGGCCATCCATTTTGCCTGTGACAGCCAGGTAGCCAAGGATTGGAGGCGTTGCCCCAGGGGCCGCGCCAACGATGGTGTTCAGGTCGGTGACGGTCTTGAGGGGTGTGTAAACCAGCACATAACCCAGCAGTGTCAGCACCGCGGCGATGGCGCAGGCCGGACTTGGCAGAAAGAGCCAAAGCTCCAGGGTGCCCAAAAGTCCCAGGAGAATCCCAAAGGCGGTTGCCGCCAAGGGGGTGAGTCTGCCCGCCGGGAGTGGGCGGTTCCGAGTGCGCGGCATCAGGGCGTCGGTCTGGCGCTCAAGCACCTGGTTGAGGGCGCTGGCGCCCCCCGCGACCAAACCTGCGCCCACCACGGCATGGATGAGGAGGGCCCATCGGAAAAGGTCGGGGAACAGTTGACCGGCCAGATAGGCACCGGCCGCCACACTGATCAACACCAGAACCGCGATGCGAGGCTTGGTCAGTTCAAGGTAATCACGCCCGGCCGAATGGCGTCGGGTTGCCGCCCGATCGGGCGCGGTTTGTCCCGTGATACCTTGGGATTCGCTGGCTTCCGCCTCGGTCATGACGGGCTCCGGGGCGAGGCGTGGGGAATCCGCGCGAAGGGTGAATCCCCCGTGAAGGTTCCCTGGCTGATGGCACCCCTCAACTGGCCGGCCCGGGCCCAGGCGGCCACGACCCAACTGAGGAAGATGGCGCCCAAAAAGGAGTGTCCGGTCCGGAGGAACGCCTGGCCGAAGTTGGTGGCCGCCTCGACAAAAGGCTTGCCGGTGCCGAATTTGCCGAGCCATGCCTCGATGCCGAGGATCACCTGCAGCAGCAACAGCACACCCAGGCCGCGGGACCAGAATTTCAGACCGTTGACCTTGGCGGCTGACAGGGAGAGCGCGCCCACCCAGCCGGCTATCAAAATGGCGAACAGCAGGTGCAATCTTTGGGCCCATGTCGCGCCCTGGTGACGGACCACAACCGCCCAGACCAGTTGCAGCAGGCAAAGGATCAAAAGGGTGGTGAGCAGGCGGCGGGATTGCGCCAGAGACTGGTTCCATTCAGGGGCCCGCGCCACCGGCCAAGCCAGTACCGCCGTGAGGACCACGAGGGACAATACGACCTGACCAAAAGCGCCATGGATGGTGGCAAGTTCCGGGCCGACCAGGGCGTGCAGATAGACCCGGAGGCCGCCCAACAGGCCCTGGGTGACCACGCCCAGAAACCCCAGGGTGGCCACAAGCCGCATGGCGGCTCCAGGAACCCAATGGGTCAGGTCTCGCAGGGCAAGCGCCAACAGCCCCAAAGCCGAAGCCAAGCCCACCAGCGCCCCCGGATAGAGCAGGGCCTTGGAGACTTCCCCGGTGGGCAGCTTGCTCAACGGGTCGCGCTGCACGGAGGCCATGGCGACGATCATCCCAACAAAAACCCCCAGCACCAGCAGGCAGGGAATCATGCGGTTTGTTTAGGAACGGGAAAGCCAGGCGAGCAAGGCAGTTGAAAGAATAAACAAACCCGCGAGGTAACCGAAGACGCGGTGGATGTGCTCGATGAAATATCCTGGTTTGGGCTCCTGCCAGTTCACCCCGAGCAGGAACCAAGGCTCGGTGGGCCAGATCGGATCCACCATGCCCACGCGGTAGGTGGTGATGAGGGTGCCCAGGAGGATGAGGGCCAGCACGCACGCGGCGCTGGCCCAGGCTAGGCGGGCCGCGTTCGGGAAGCAGGAGGGCAGTGCGCGGGAATGTGTCATGGCGGGGTGCCTCAGGCTGTGGCGGTCTGGGGCTGGTGGTCCGCGGGGCCATCGCCCCCGAACTCATACGGGCCGCGTACCACCACGGGGGTTGTCTCGAAATTCCCATGGGGAGGGGGCGAGGGGGCCTGCCACTCCAAGGTGTTGGAATCCCAGGGATTCGCCGATGCCTTTTTGCCGAAGGCCAGGCTGAACAGGAAATTTCCAAGGAAGATGAGCTGGGCGAGGCCCAGCAGGACCGCGCTGATGGTCATGAACCGGTTCAGGGGCTGGAAAGGCTGCAGGTACTCGTACAGGGTGGGGTCGAAGTAGCGCCTTGGGTGTCCGCCGATACCGAGGATATGCATGGGGTAGAAGGTGCAGTTGGCCAGCACGAAGGTGAGCGCGAAGTGGAGCTTGCCCAGCGATTCGGACATGCACCGCCCGAACATCTTGGGGAACCAGAACTGTGTGGCGGCGAACAGGCCGAACAGCGTGGACAAGAAAAGCACATAGTGGATGTGGGCGACAATGAAGTAGGTGTCGTGGACATTCACATCCACCGGCGCGACGGCCATGAAGATGCCGGACAAGCCGCCGATGACAAACATCGAAACGAATCCCATGGCGTTGAGCATGGAGGCGGTGAAACGGATGTCGGCCCCCCAGAGCGTGGCCAGCCAGTTGAATGTCTTCACCGCGCTGGGCAGGGCGATCATGATGGTGGCGACCATGAAGGCGGCGCCAACCCTGGGGTCCATGCCGCTTTGAAACATGTGGTGGCCCCAGACGATGAAGCCTAGGCCGGCGATCGCCGACATGGAATAGACCATGGGCCTGTACCCGAATAGGGGCTTGCGGGCGAAGACCGGCAGGATGTCGGAAACCATACCCATGGCGGGAAGCAGCATGATGTACACGGCCGGGTGGGAATAGAACCAGAAGAGGTGCTGCCACAGCAGGGGCTGGCCCCCGCCGGCGCCGGTGCTCCAGGCGCCGAACTGGGCCCCGCCAGGGGGGAGGAAAAAGACGGTGCCGAACACCTTGTCGGAGAGCTGCATGATGGCGGCCACCGTCAGGGCCGGCAGCGCGACCGCCTGGAGGATGGCGGTGATGAACAGCGACCAGACTGTGAGCGGCATGCGCAGGAGGGACATCCCCGGGGCGCGCAGGTGCAAGACCGTGGTGATGTAGTTGACGCTGCCCATCATCGAGGAGACGCCAGCGAAGAAGATCGCCAGCAGCCAGAGGGTCTGCCCCAGGCCCGCGTGGCGGGCGGCAGGCGAAGCGTAGGAGCCATCGGCCAGATCGGCGCTGGACAGGGTGGGGTAGGCGGTCCAGCCCACGCCGGATGCCCCGCCGTCCACAAAGAAGCTGGCCATCAGAAGTCCAAAGGCTGGCCACATGAACCAGTAGGAAAGCATGTTGAGAATGGGGAAGGCCATGTCCTTGGCCCCGATCATCAAGGGGATCAGGAAGTTACCGAAGGCCCCCGTCAGCCACGGAATGATGACCAAAAAGATCATCACGGTGGCATGCATGGTGAACAGCATGGTGTAAAACTCGGGGGACATGCGGCCGCCCCATTCCGCCGGGATGTGTTTGGCCAACCCGGGGATGAATCGGGTGAGAATGCCGATGGACTCGTCCGGGTAACCGACCTGAAGGCGGACCAGCAGCGCCAATCCCCCGCCCACCAGCAGGAAGAGGATTGCGGAAAACAGGTACTGGATCCCGATCACCTTGTGGTCGGTCGAGAAGATGTAACGCCCGACGAAGCCGGGCTGGTGATGCCCGACGTGGCCTGTCTCAGTTTTGGGAAGTGCTTGTGTCTGGCTCATTCTTGCTTACCGGCCATGGGGTTGGCGGGGGGCTTGTCGGCGGATGCGAGGGGTTCCTTGCGCGCCGATTGACCTGATTTCCGTTCGTTCAGCCAAGTCATGAAGGATTCGCGGTCGGGGTGGATGACCACCCGGCCCCGCATGCGGTAGTGGTTGCCACCGCACAATTCGGCGCAGGCGATTTCCCAGGACCGTTCCGTTCCATCGGGATTGATGTTGGTCTTGTCGGTGTGGAGCAGGGCGGGAATGGTTTTGCCGGGCAGCATGTCCTGCTTGAACCGGAACTGGGGCAGGAAGAAGCTGTGGATCACATCGGTGGTGCGGAGCATCAGGCGAACCTTGGCCCCCTTCCAGGCGTGGAGTTCGTTGACGACATGGACATCGGCTGTCGCGGGGGTGGAGGCCCATTGGATGGGATCCTCAGGTTTGTTGCCCGAAGGATCGGCGTAGCGCATACGCCATTCCCATTGCTTGCCAGTGACCGTCACCAGCAGGTCGGCGGGGTCCGAGGCGACCTCGTAACCGGAGGGTAGCAGCGCCCCGGCGTTCTGACCTTTCATTTTGGCCCAAGTGGGCAACTGGGCTATGGCGATGTAGACGAGCAGGGCGCCCGGAATCAGGGTCCAGACCAATTCCAGCGTGTGGTTTCCGTGGACGGGTTTGGCCCGGCCTCCCTCGGGGGACTTTTGCAGCATCGCGTAAATCAAAACGCATTGTGTGAGGATGAAGAAAACGGTGATAAGGACCATGACCATGTTGAAAAGGCCGTCAACCTCGCCGGCCAGGTCGTTGGCCTTTTCGGGCAACCAGTGCCCGTTGCGCGCCGACCAGGCCGTGTAGGCCGCCACGGCAGCGGTGTTGATGCCGACTATGGCCGCCCATGCCTTCCGGAAGCGGAAGGCGCAGAGCCAAATCACAAAGGCCATGCCTGTGATGATGAGTGGGAGCGCGTGCTCGGGGGCCGACCAATCCAGCGCGAAGCCGGCCGATTCGGTGGCCTTTGGCACAGGGCTGTTTCCCGGATCGAGCGGCATCACTGTTTGGCTCCGCCGTGGATTTGCTGACGGATATCGGAGGGCAAGGAATCTGGATAGGGGAGGGCCATCAGGAAACGGACCAGATCCCATGCTTGCCTGGCGGGGTCGCCTTCCTGCACATTGGCCTTGGGCATGCCGCAGGGTGGGATACCGCGAATGATCCGGTAGTACAGGTCCACTGGCCTTCGCCCGCCTTTGTAAACGGGTACGGTGAGGTTCGCCGGTCGGACCACACCTCCCCAGTTGTCAAACCTGAGCGCGCTTTGGCGGCCATAACCGGCGTGGCAATTGACGCACTGGGCCTGGAAGATCTTCAGCCCGTTCGCGAGGGACTGGGCAGGGGTTGGTTGGTCCGACGGGTAGGGATCAACCATGGGTAAAATTGGGTTTTTGTCGGCCGCGGCATATTCCCTCAGGATCCTGTCCAGAAGTTTGGCCATGCCCGCGGGAAGAAGGCTACCCTTGGCCTTCGATACAAAGTCCTCCACATCCGCCTCGGGATCCTCCCATTCCAGGGCTCCGGAGAGGAAGCGGATCGCGCGGTTTCTTGATTCTTTGGCGGGATCTTTCTCAACAGCCTTGAGAGTTTCCGGATCCTGGCGGAGAGCGTAAAAGAGGGCCCAATACTCCACCTCGCCCCGGATGCTGAGGTGCAGCGTGTAGCTGGCCAGGGCCTCCACATCTTCCCTGGCCAAAAGTCCGAAGCTGGGCATGGAGGTTCCCTCCAGACCCAGGTGCAGGGTCCTGAGGATGTCCTCACGCCTTGGGCGGGCCTTCAGTGGCTGGAAACCCGATTCGAGCTTGTGTTCGGCGGTGGAAATGAACTTGAACTCCCCCTGGCGGAAATCGCGGGGGAGGGGATTCAACCAACCGCTGGTGGCGCCCGCACCTTCTCCGCCCAATCCATGACAGTGAAGGCACAAACGGCGGTATTGTTTGCTGCCCCTTTCCAGAACCGCGGGTGTCAGTTGCAGGGTTTCGGAAAGTTTGGCGATGGTTGCGAATCCGTCCACCCCTTCGGTGCCAACCCTTGGCTTGGCGGGTGTACCGAATTGGCTCAAGAGAAAAGTGTTGACCTCTTCCCTCCATTCGGTGCCCCAAGGGGCCTTTTCCAAACTGTCGGGATTAAGGATGGGGACGCCCTGATCCTCCAGCCATTTGAGGCTCACCTCCGGTTTGCCGGGAGGGGGAAAGGCGGGGGGAGCGGATGCTGGCGCCTTGTCCAGATTGACGAGTGGGTTGGAACGCAGGGGGTAGAAAACACTGTCGGGAATTTCGGTCACACCGCAACCCGGAAGGGCGAGAGGAATGACCAAACCGGCGGTCGTCCAAAGGGTTAGGGCCACCAAAACCGACAGCCACCGCCCGATGGGACTGGGCCGTGGGGTGGAAGGTTGGGTTGGTATTTGCTGCATAGTGCTTTCAGGCCTATCTGAAGGCGCGCTCCACGGGGAGGCATCCTCGCAAGAATGCATGATAACCACTGAGGCAACCTTTGTGCCATCTTCCCCAAGGGGGGCCAACGGCGCAGGGAAACCGCGTTTTGTGCACGCAAGTCGTTTGATCAACTTGGTTTGCGCCTGCCTTAATGCCGGACAGCCATGTCTGAAATAGGAATGCACCCGGGGAAAATTCCCGGGGTTGGGAATCTTCAGGCCGGAGGTATCCAGGAGGAGGGCTTGGGGGGGACCAAAGCCGGGTTGGTGAGGGGCCCGTACAGGTCTGGACGCCGGTCGGCCATTCGGCTGATCTCATGTTGGCCTGGCACCCGTACCAGGTGTTTGTCCCGCGCCAGGGTTGGATCAATCGAGGCGATCAGGATATCGGGTTGATCATCCTCGGAAATCGCGATGTATTCCCCGCCGGGATTGGCGATGCGGCTTCGTCCAAGGAAGTGGAACCCGCCTTCCTCACCCACCCGATTGCACACGGCGTGGAAAATGTGGTTTTCGAGCGCCCGCGCGGCCACCAGCAGTTTCACCACGCAAATGGCCCCCTCGGGCCAGTTGGTGGGTAGCACCACCAGGTCGGCACCCAGCACGGTGAGGGCGCGGCAGGTTTCGGGAAAACTGCCGTCGTAGCAGATCAGAATGCCGAGCCGCAGTCCACCCAGGTCCACCACCCGGTAGGGTTCCGTGCCAGCGGTGGTGAACCGGTCGAGGCCCATCCAGGGCAGGTGGGTTTTACGGTAGCGGTCCACCAGGCCAGAAGGACCGAGGAGAACCGCGGTGTTGTACAGGGTTTCGCCGTTTTTTTCGGCGGTTCCAACCACCGCGAAAACATTCAGACGGGTGCAGGCCTCCTGGATGGCCTGAATGTGGGGCGAATCGAGCGGGGTGGCCACAGCGAGGGCCTGCTGGCGCGACGCGAAGGAATACCCGGTGATGGCGCATTCCGGAAAAACGATCAACCGGGCCCCTTTCCGCGCGGCCGTTTCCAGTTGGTGGATGATGTTTAGGGTGTTTTTTTCCGGCTGCCCCAGTTGGACATCCATTTGCACGCAGGCAATCGTCCAGATGTTCTCGGCGCTCATCCAATCAGCTCCAGGTTTCACGCTTTTGGACCCGAACAGAGCAGGAGGGGGCATCAGTGTTCCCCAGCCAGCCATCCCAGGCGCCGTGGTCGCCAATATCCACCCCTTGCGCCTGGGCCTCCCGTTGGAGGTGTGACTGCAGGTCCAGGAAAAAACCGGAATCCATCAGGTCGATGTGATTTCTGAGCTGCCCGTGCAGAACGCGGTAGAGCAGTTTCCACTCGGCCAGGGGATACGCATCCTGGAGGCGCATGGGGATCGTCCTTCACTGGAAGACGGGATGCCTGGATACCATAAGCTTCAGGCACACCCAGATCACATCATAGTGGATGCGACCGCCATGGAAGTTTTGTTGAGCAATGATGATGGCATCGACGCCCCGGGACTGCGGGCCCTGTTTGACGCGTGTGACGCGCTGGGGCCGTCGGCCCGGGCCTTTGTGGTGGCCCCGGAGGAATGCCACAGCGCGGGAGGGCACCGCGTCACCACGGAACGCATGCTGTCCGCCCGCGAACATGCGGAAGGTTGGATCGGTTTGGATGGCACGCCCGCGGATTGTGTTCGGGTTGGGTTGCACGGATTGAAACTGCGGCCGGAGTGGGTGCTGTCGGGGATCAATTCAGGCGGTAACCTGGGCGCGGATGTTTACCTGTCCGGAACGGTGGCTGCGGTTCGCGAGGCGACCATTCACGGTGTGCGGGGAATCGCCTTTTCCCATTACCTCGGTCGGGGCCTGAGGTTTGACTGGCCGCGCGCCACACGTTGGACCCGTCAGGTGCTCGGCTTGTTGAAGGACGAGATGTTGCGCCCCGGGGAATTCTGGAATGTGAATTTTCCCAGCCTGCCCGCTGATGCCGGGGACCCGCCTCTGGTTTTCTGCGATCACCTCGGTTCCTCGCTGCATGTGGTGTATGAGCGGGTGGAGGGGGGATTCGTCTACTCCGGAAATTATCATGCCCGGGTCAGGGACCCGGGCAGTGATGTGGAAGCCTGTTTTGGGGGATCCATCGCCATCAGCCGGGTCCGTTTGTGAACCGGCAAGTCCGAGGGAAGGATCAGGCCGCGCGGGTCATGACCAAAGCGGCATTTTGCCCGCCGAAACCGAAGCTGGTGGAAATGGCCTTGGTCACCGGGAGGTCGCGGGCGGCGTTCGGAACATAATCGAGGTCGCAACGCGGGTCGGGTTTGGTCTGGTTGATGGTCGGGGGGACCACGCCTTTGTGGAGGCTCATGGCCATCGCGACCGCCTCCACAGCCCCGGCGGCGCCGATCAGGTGCCCGATCATCGATTTGATCGAGGACATCGGCAGGTGGCGCGCTGATTCGCCGAAGACCCGTTTGACCGCGGTGGTTTCCATGAGATCGTTCAGCCGCGTGCTGGTGCCGTGGGCGTTGATGTAATTGATGTCGGAAGCATTGAGCCGGGCCTCACGGAGGGCCCATTCAATGGCCCGCGTGGCGCCGCCCGCCTCGGGATCGGGCTTGGTGATGGCATAGGCGTCGAAGCTGGAGCCCATGCCGGTCACCTCGGCGTAAATGGTGGCACCGCGCCGGCAGGCGTGCTCGTAATCCTCCAGTACCAGGATGCCTGAGCCCTCGCCGAGCACAAATCCGTCGCGCTCACCGTCGAAGGGGCGAGATACCTCGGAGGCGTTCCGCTTGGCGGGACTGAGGGCCCCCAAGGAAGAATAGGCCAGCATCAGCAAGGGATCGATCCGGCTGTCCGCGCCCCCGGCCAGGCAGTAGTCCGCATCGCCACGCTGGATCAGGCGGAAAGCCTCGCCTATGGCCTGAGTGCCAGCCGCGCAGGCGGTGGTGATGGTGTTGTTGGGGCCCTTGGCGTTGTGCAGCAATGAAATGTGGGCCGCCACCATGTTGGGCAGGTATTTCAGGATCCACAGGGGAACCATGGAGGAAGAGTTCTTGCCCAATTCACCTGCGTCCAGACCGCCTTCCTGGCTGCAGGCCTGGGCCAGCATCGGAGCGATCTCGGGCAGGTCGATGGGAACCATGCCTGTGCCCATCACCACGCCCAGTCGTTCGGGGGTGATGATGTTCGAATCCAGGCCGCTGTCCTTCATTGCCAAATGAGCTGCGACCACGCCAAAACGGGCGGCGCGGCCCATGATGCGCAGGCTTTTGCGGTGTTCCGGGGGGACCGCCTCCATCAGGTCGAGGTCTTTCACCTCGGCGGCGATTTTGGTGGGGTGGTTGGAGGCGTCGAACGAGGTGATGGGACCCACGCCGCTGTGGCCTTCCACGCAGGCGTTCCAGAAGGCGTCTTTGCCCACGCCATTGGGAGCCACAACACCCAGACCAGTGACTGCAACGCGTCGCATCGGATGGACAGCCCTGCAAAGGGCCAAGGAAATTCCTTGGCCACCTAGGATTTGCAAGGGCCATCCTGCCCTATGCAAACCGGTTACAGCTCGCTTCCTGCTTAAAATGCCTAGTGGGCAATATGGGCCCAGATATTCCAAACTACCTTCTAGACTTAGGTGCCTGCAACTGCGCATGAATTAAAATTGGCCTTAATTAGCTATTTTTCTCAATTTAGCCCGAGCATCCCGTAAAACTGACACAAATTTCCAAAAACCACTGCGATTATTGGGTATTTTCCCTAAGCCATAACCATTAGTCCCCACCCTGGCCTTTCATTTTGTGGGAAATGCGATGAAAAAATATCAATGGGCTGGCCTTGGTGATATAAATGCATTTTTTGGTCTAACATTAGATAATATTGCTGTTTTATTGATATTGACCACTACCATTTCCAGCACAGTGCCTTGGCTGGATCAGGCGGCGGGAAGCCATTCTTTCAGCCCTGATTTTGTGATGACCCATATGGTTCCGGGGACCGCCCTTGGAGTTTTGGTAGGAGACCTTGTTTACACCTGGATGGCCTTTCGCCTGGCGCGGCGGACCGGGAATCCAACGGTGACCGCCATGCCGCTAGGGTTGGATACCCCCAGCACCTTCGGCATGGCCTTTCTGGTTCTTCTTCCGGCGTTGCAGCAAGCCTCCGGCCCTGAAAATCCGCTGACCCGCGGGGAAGCGGAGCCTTCCATGCGCTTCGCCTGGCATGTCGGCCTGATGGTGCTGCTGATGGTGGGTGTGATCAAGTTGGTGTTGGCTCCCCTGGGTAATCGGGTTCGGAGGCTGGTGCCGCGTGCGGGGCTTTTGGGGAGCCTGGCTGCCATCGCGCTAGCCCTGATTTCCTTCTTGCCATTGGTGAATGACGGGATTGCCAGTGTGCCACTGATCGGCATGGTGGTACTTGCCATCGTGCTCTACACGCTAGTGGCCCACCAGCGTTTGCCCTTTGGCATACCTGGGGCCTTGGCGGCTTTTGTGGTTGGACTGGTGGTTCATTGGATTGGAGTGGGATTGGGGCACTGGACCGGGGCGCGGGTGGTTCCAGAATTGGGATGGCCCTCCAGCCATGGCATGGAATTGATGGCGTTTTGGCCCTTTGGCGCGGAAGGCTGGGCCTGGTGGAGCCAGGTGTGGGCGGAGGCATTGGGGCGTTTGCCTGTGGCACTCCCGTTCGCCCTGGCCACGGTGGTAGGCGGGATCGATTGCACCGAATCGGCCGCCGCCGCGGGTGACGAGTACGACACCAGCCATGTGCTTTGGACAGAGGCCCTGGCCAGCCTGGTGGCGGGCACTTTGGGCGGAGTGATCCAGACCACTCCGTACATCGGCCATCCGGCCTACAAGAAAATGGGTGGAAGGGCTGCGTACACCATGGCCACCGCCCTTTTCATCGGTTTGGCCGGATTGCTGGGATGGTTTGTGGTGTTGGAATCGATACCCCGCGGGGCGCTGTACCCGATTCTTGTATTTGTGGGATTGGAGATCACCGCGGTCTCGTTTCAAGCCACTCCGGCGCGGCACCATGCCGCTCTCGCCTTTGCCATGCTGCCCGCTTTGGCTGTCGCCGCACTGTTGTGCATCAAGGGAGTTTTCGGGCCGTTTCCCCCGCAAAACGCGGGGGATGAGAGTTTGCTGACACTTCAGACGCTTAGATGCCTGTCCAATGGTTTTCTTCTTACTTCGCTACTGTGGGCATCGATCCTCGCCATGATGATCGATGGACGCCATCGGGTGGCGATCGCCTTCTGTCTGGTGGGGGCGGTGCTGGCCTTCACCGGGGTGATCCATTCTCCCCTTCCTGACGAGCGTGTGGGCTTGCCTTGGCAGGTTTTGGAAATGGTGCCAACGGGAATGCAGAAGGCGGTCGCCTGCCAGACGCCCTGGCATTGGGCCGTGGAGTACCTGTTGTGGGCCGGGGTGATCGGGTTGGCGGGTTGGGGGAAAAAAGACCCCGCCCAACCGGTGGCAGGTTGAGCGGGGTTCGAATCTGGAAAGCCGTCGGTGATCGGCAATTTTGGAAGAAAAACCGCGGAAAGCCGGATCAGTTCTGGGGCGCGTAACCCGCGTTTTTCAGCATCCGGCGCAAATCGACAATCATCTGGGTGTCGATGTCCTTGTGTTTGGGATGAATGAAAAACTCGGTTTCCGCCCCGATGGTCACCTTCAGTTTTCCATCGTGTTTTTCCTCGCAGGTTCCCACCTCGCCAATGAGTGAGACCACATCCTTCCAGTGGATGTTGTGATTGGTTGGATGGGCGAAAATGGCCCGCAGGGTGTCGGCGTGGTGGCTGTTGACTTGCTTGGTGGTGTCGTTCATGAACTGGACCCCTTTCATGGAGGGCCGTCCTCCACTGAAAATCGGAGCGGGAGGACAGCGAGGGACATAAATCGGACTTAATTGTCCAATTTATGTCCCTTTTCCTCGCCAGTCAACTGGGGCGGTTCAGGGGGACAACCATTTGGGCGGTTTTGGCCCTAGGCGATTCATGGCTTCCAACCAATTCCAACCGGAATCCAGCGGGTTGGCTCGGCTAAAGCGGATGCTGCTCGCCTGGGAGATGGCGATTGCCTGGGGTACTTCCAACCATCGGGACACATGCAAATAGTGGGGCCCATCTTTATGGGTCGGAGGGATTTCCGTTAATTCCAACGAGATGGGGCGGTGGGTGAAAATGGATGCGTACAAGGCGTTGACCCCCATGGAGCCTTGAGCCTGGATGGTCAGGGGCATTCCGGTTGTCTCCGGGATGCCGTCCAGCGCCTGGATCAACTGCACCGTATCGAAGACCTGGCCGGATTCGACAGTGGCCCCCAACAGGGCCAACCGCCTGCGGGTCATGTGTGGAGCAGGTTTCCCGTTCGGGCCCGGATGGGTGTCCCTCCATTCTGTTTCACCTGTACCGCGGGGCGCGAACATCACCAGCACCTCACCGGCGGCAACTAGTCCTCGCTGTTTTTCTTCCGATTGAACTGGCTGGCCAAGCATTATCCTGGCCATCTTTCCGGCGAGCCCCCGGGCCGGACTGTGGATCATCACGGGCAATTCCAGCCCGGGTTCCACCTCAAGGCTCCATTTCTGGACAAGTCGCTCGCCCACAATCTGGCTGGAAAGCAAACGGGGAGGGGCCCGGTGATCGCGTGGCCAGTGGGCGAACGAGGTGCGCGCCAATTCCGCCTTCAAACGGCCTGGTTGGGTTGACAGCCATTTGGCCGCCTCCGATTCGGTTTGGGGGATGGGGTGGTTTGCCACAGGGACAAACCACTCGTCCACCGTTGTGTTTCGTTGATCCGTGGGAAGCGAGGTGAAAACCTTCAGCAAATCCGGGTCGAGCGGAGCGGGCTTGCGGTTATTAAGGTCCCTGGGGGTGACCCCGGCGGCATGGCGGTCAATCCAGCCCATCGCACCCTGGCGCAATTCGGGGGTGTCCAGATGCCCACCGGAGGTTTCCATGAGGGCGAATGCCTCGGGTTTGCCTGCCTGGCTGAAGGCCATCCGCGCGAGCGAGGCGGGGCGGCGGTAACCCCCCACAGGAAAAATGGCGTCCCTGTCGCTGTTGCCCAGCAGGGTGGCACGCGGGGCGCACAAGGCGATTACTTGGGCGAAATCCAGCCCGGCAACATTGTGGAAATACATGCAGTCGCAATGGCCGGTGACGCATCCGGGAAGATTGGGTTCCATCTCGCCTTGGATCAGGTGGGCCCTCAAGTCGGCCAGGCCGGCGACCGGGACGATGGCCCGCACGCGCGGGTCCGCGGCGCCCAGCCACCAGGAGGTGGCTCCGCCACCCGATCGGCCCGTCACCGCCAGCCGTTTGCCGTCCACTTCGGGGCGTGACTCGAGGTAATCCAGTGCCCTCATGGCATTCCATAATTCGACCCCGGCGGGGGTGAAGCCCCGATCGTGCCACCACCAGCGGCCATGACGGTGTGTCCCATGGTGGGTTCCCTCGATCTCGCCGAGTTGCAGGGTGTCCAGGATCAGGCAGGCGTACCCGTTCTCGGCAAACAGGGCCGGGTGGTGCTGGTATGGCACCTTGGACCCGTAGGCCACCCGGGCCACGGAGCCGTCCGAACCTTTTACCTCGCGCGCGAAAGTGGCGTGGCCACAGACATACAGCACGGCCGGACACGGGCCGCCTGGGTTCCTGGGCAAGTACAGGTTTGCGGTGACATAAAGGCCGGGCCTGGATTGAAAATGGATTTTTTCGACCTTGAATTTGTCAGTCTCAACCGCGCCGGTGATGACAGGGCGCAGGGGAGTGCGTTCGGGTAGCGGAGAAAGGCCCATCGATTCGAGAAAGTCCGCGCGCCAACGGGCCTGCTTGGCCCCGAGGGGTTCGTCCGTGGCAAATCCTTGGGCGCAGGCCCGTTCGATTCGGGTGGTGGCACCGGCGATCCAGGCGTCACGCCATGCTTCCGGAGATGGTGGGACGGTCTGGCCGCAAAGAAACAAGAGAATGATGGAGTGCATCCAGTGCTTCCCGGTTTTTTGGTAGGGTCGGGTGGGGTAGGATTAAAGTGATGGGGGGGCGTTTCTGCCGTTTTGTCAAACAGCCTGACCCCATTGTCCATCCCTGATCGTTCCAGCCAAGGAAAATCTGATGACTTTCGCGGAACCCAGTCCAGCCTTGGCCGGGTTGGATGCCTTGGTCAGTCCAGCCCTGGTCTTCTTCCTGGAGCGGATCGAGGGGAACCTGGGGGCGGTTTTGCGGATGGTGGGCGGGCGCGCCGAATGCTTGCGGCCCCATGTGAAAACCCACAAGACTCGCGAGATTTCACGGCTATGGATGGCCCTGGGGGTGACCAAGCACAAGGCTGCCACACTGGTGGAGGCGGAGATGCTTGCCCAGGAGCAGGCTTCGGATGTGCTGGTCTCTTACCCTTTGGTTGGGCCGGCTCCGCTGAGGCTGGCTTTTTTGGCCAAGGCGTACCCGAATACACGGTTCAGCGCCCTGGTGGACGGTTGGGAAATATTGGAAGGGCTTCAACGCGCCGCCGGGGAGCAGGGATGCAGATTGGGCGCGATGGTGGACCTGGATGTCGGCCAGCACCGAACCGGGGTGGGGCAATCCTCGCTTCGGCGGGAATTGATCGAGGCCTTGGCCAAACCCGGACCGCTGGAGCCCGCTGGAATCCATGCCTACGACGGCCACCTGAGCATGGATAGTTTGGAGGACCGTCGCCGCCTGGCCCGAGGTGTGCTGGAAGAGGCCATTTCCGCCCGTGAAATTGCCCGCCAGGCTGGATGGCCAACAGGCACGCCCTTGGTGGTTAGCGGTTCGCCGGCATTTCCAGCCCATTGTGAAAGCTTGCAAACGGTGGAAAATCTGGAGCTTTCCCCCGGAACCGTGGTTCTGTTCGACGCCGGATATGCCCGTTACCCGGACTTGTCCGCCCATTTCGGGGCGGCCGCGGCGGTTTTTACCCGTGTGATCAGCAGGCCGCAGGCCGATGTGGTGACATTCGATTGCGGCACCAAGGCGATTGCCAGCGACCCGCCGATGGCCAAAAGGGCCCGAGTGGAGGGCCTGGAGGACGCGGAAATCATCGGCCACAACGAAGAGCACCTGGTGCTGCGAACCCCGCGGGCCGCCGAATGGCCCGTGGGGCGGACCACGCTGGCTTGGCCCTGGCATATCTGCCCCACGGTGGCCTGGCATGACCAGGCTTGGGTATTCGATAAAGGCGAGCCGGTGGGGGTCTGGCCGGTCGCGGCCCGGGGCAGGCAAAAGGTATCCAGGCCCAGCCTGTGAGCATGGGCTGGTCGATTGGCCTGAAAAGCCCTAGAATTTTCGGTTGAAAGAGGGGTACGGCATGGATGCGGATGGCTCGATGGCGACGGGTTTGGTTTCTGACGGTTGTCAATCCGCCCCGAGGCGGGTGTTGCTGAAGCTGAGTGGCGAGGTTCTCACGCTTCCCGGCCAGTCCGGCATCAATATTGAAGAAGTCCTGAAAGCCGCCGCTGAGATCAAGTCTCTCGTGGAACTGGGGGTTCAGCCCGCCGTGGTGGTGGGTGGGGGCAATATTTTGCGCGGGGCCCAATTCTCCAGCGGTACCACCGTCATCAAAAAGGCGACCGCCCACCATATGGGCATGCTGGCCACCGTGATCAACGGCCTGGCCCTGCAGGAGGCCCTGGAAAGCCTGGGCTGCGAGACCCGCTTGCAGACCGCGATCCGAATGGAAAGCGTGGCCGAACCTTTCATCCGCCGCCGCGCCGTGCGGCACCTGGAAAAGGGGCGCATCGTGATCCTTGCCGCCGGCACCGGCAACCCGTTCGTGACAACAGACACGGCCGCCGCCCTGCGTTCGTGTGAACTGGGGGTGGATATCCTGCTGAAGGCCACCAAGGTCGACGGTGTCTACAGCGATGATCCGGTCAAGAACCCGCACGCCGTGTTTTACGACCGGCTGTCCTACGATCAGGTGCTGCGCGACAACCTCAAGGTGATGGATGCCAGCGCGGTGAGCATGTGCCGGGAAAGCAATGTGCCGATCCGGGTGTTCAATTACCGCCGTGAAGGCAACATCCAAAAGGCGGCCCTTGGGCAGCCGGTTGGCACGCTGATTTCAGCGAAAGCTTGACAGGTTTTCTATTTTGTTGGTTTGGAGAAGTGACGGGAGTGGTGCCATGCAGAACGCGAAAGCCATCTTGAAGGACGCCGAGGACCGCATGGAAAAGGCGGTGGGCGTTTTTGTGAACGAACTGAAGGGATTGCGCACCGGTCGGGCGACTCCCGCCCTGGTTGACAATCTCCGGGTGGAGGCCTACGGGGGCGCCAGCGAGATGAAGCTGCGCGACATGGCCCAGATTTCGGTGCCAGAACCCCAGCAACTGGTGATCAAGCCGTTTGATGCCGGCACCTTGAAGGATATCGAAAAGGCCATCCGCGCTTCCGACCTGGGGCTCGCCCCGGCCAATGACGGCAAGGTGATCCGCCTGAATGTGCCTCCCATGAGCGGCGACCAGCGCAACAAGCTGGTTGCCCGGGTGAAGAAGTCCGCCGAGGAGACCAAGGTTTCCTGCCGGAACATCCGCCGCGACGGGAACAAGCATATCGACACCGCCCAAAAGGATGGCCACCTGACCGAGGATGAGCAGTCCAAGGCCAAGGACGAGATGCAGGGTCTGCTGAAGAAATTCGAGGACCGCGTCAGCGACCTCGCCGACAAGAAGGGCAAGGAGATCCAGGAGAATTGATTCGGATTCGCCTTGTCTGAATTGATCCAAGCGCCGCGGGCACCCGCGGCGCTTTTGCCTTGAAAGGGCTGGCCCTTTGGCCGGCCGGGAAGCCAACGATGAAGACCCTCAGGCAGATCCACGACCATTTCCGTCAACTCGCCACGGACGGTGGCCTGGGCTCGGATCAGGTCCTGGAAAGCCGCGCGGCCTTGGGGGCGAACCGGCTCACGCCTCCCGAACGCGAGCCCCTTTGGCAGCGATTTCTGGAGAAATTCGACGAGCCGATCATCGGAATCCTGCTGGCCGCCGCGCTCCTATCCACGGTGGTGGACCTGTTCAAGGGTGGTGTGGCCCAAGGGCTTTGGGGGCTTGCCCTGGTGACTGCCGCACTGGTTCCAGGTCTTTTAAGGGCGGATTTGAGGCGCTGGGTTCCTTCGCTGATGTTGTTGGCGGCCTTGGGCCTTTTCGCCCTGTCGGTTGTGGGGGGGCATCCCTCCTACGAGGGATTGGCCGTGATGTTGGCGGTCCTGCTTGCCACGGTGGTTTCCTTCGCCAGCGAATATCAGTCCGACCGTGAATTCGAGGCCTTGAACACCACCCGGGACGCCATCCGGGTGAAGGTGACGCGGGACAACCAATTCCGGACCATCAACCTTGAGGAGGTGGTGGTGGGAGACCTTGTCCATCTGGAAACCGGTGACGAGGTCCCTGCGGACGGACGGTTGGTGACGGCTGTGGAATTGTCACTGGATCAGTCACTACTGACCGGCGAATCGGAACCGGTCCGCAAGACGATCTGCCGTTCGGATGAGACCGGCTCGGGTCCGGACCATTCCGGGTGCGCATTCCGGGGAACCCAGGTGGCGCGGGGCACAGGAAACCTGAGAGTGGCAGCAGTGGGCGACGCGACAATGGTCGGCGAGATCGCCCGCAGCCTTTCCGGCGCGGTGGAGGCGGAGGATGAGTCGGCGGTCGCCACGGCCGACCGAATCCGGGAAAAACTGGCTCTTTCCCGGCGCGAGACCCCCCTTCAACTGAAGCTGAAGGGATTGGCGGACCTGATCAGCATGGCCGGTTATGCGGCGGCCTTGGCGATTTTCCTGGTGGTGATGGGGCGGGCCTGGGCCGACGGGGAGTTGTCCGGTGGTCTCCTGCCCTTTCTGGGAGCCCTGTTGTCGGCATTGGTCTATTCGGTGATCATCGTGGTGGTGGCCGTGCCCGAGGGGCTGCCCATGAGCGTGACCGTGTCTTTGGCCCTTGCCATGCGGAAAATGACCCGGGCCAACAGCCTGGTCCGGCAAATGGTCGCCTGCGAGACCATCGGCTCAGCCACCGTGATCTGTTCGGACAAAACCGGGACGCTAACCCGCAACCGCATGACCGTGGTGGGTGTGATGGGGGAAGGGTTTGACCTGGAGATCGGCAAAACCGGCTGGAAGGCCGTATCCCGTGCAACGCTCCTCGACGGATCAACCGGGCCCCGGCAGCCACTGGACTGGCTTGCCCTGAACGCCGCCGTGAATTCGACCGCGCACCTGGAGCTGAAGGAGGGCAAGCAGGTGCTGGTGGGTTCGGGAACCGAGGGGGCATTGCTGCGCTGGCTTGAGGAACAGGGGGCTGACTACAAGTCCGTCCGCGACGCCCATCCGCCACTGCTGCAGTGGCATTTCACCAGTGAGCGGAAGCGGATGGCCACGGTCATCCGCAAGCCGGGGCCTGCCTCGGTCGAACTGGTGGTGCTGGTGAAGGGTGCCGGGGAAATTGTCCTCGACCTGTGTGACCGTGTGATGGAGGCGGGAGGCGGCGTGGTGCCCATGGCGGACGCCGTCCGTGAAACCTGGCGAAGCAGGATCGTTTCCCAGGCCGCCGAGGCGATGCGGACCATCGCGTACGGGTGCCGTTTCGTGCGGGACGATGATCCCAAAAACCCGACCGATCTCGACACCCTGTATTCGCGACAGGAAGAATTGGAAAGTGGGTTGGTTTTCCTCGGATTCATGGCCATCCAGGATCCGGTGCGGGACGATGTGCCCGAGGCGGTGGCGCGTTGCGCCGAGGCGGGTATCGGCGTGAAGATGGTGACCGGCGACAATCCGGAAACGGCCCGCGCGATCGCCCGGGAGATCGGGCTGATCCAACGGGAAGACGCCCTTCTGTGGACCAGCCGCGAATTCAACGCCTTGTCGGATGAGCAGGCCAGGGAACTGCTTCCGCGGGTGGCGGTGCTGGCGCGCGCCCAACCCCTGGACAAGTTGCGATTGGTGCGTTTGCTGCAATCCAGCGGCGAGGTGGTGGCGGTCACCGGGGACGGGACCAACGACGCCCCGGCGTTGAAGCGCGCCGATGTGGGACTGTCGATGGGGATAGCCGGGACAGAGGTGGCCAAGGAGGCGAGCAAGATCGTCCTGCTGGACGATGCCTTTTCCACGATTGTCAAGGCGGTGCATTGGGGCAGGGCCCTGTATGAGAGCATCCAGCGTTTCATCCAGTTCCAGTTGACGATCAACCTCAGCGCGCTGGTGATCGCGTTCCTGGGGCCGCTGTACGGTATCCGCCCTCCGTTCACGGTGCTGCAACTGCTTTGGATCAATGTGATCATGGACACCTTCGCGGCGATCGCCCTGTGTAGCGAGCGGCCGGAGCCGGGGCTAATGCGGCAAAAACCTAAACGGCGGGATGAGTCCATCATCACCCGGGGGATGGCATTCAGCATTCTTTCAACCGCCTTGTTTTATGTGGTCACGCTGACCGGTTTGCTGCTGGTGATGCGGGGCGACCCGGCCAATCCCGGCTGGCTGGCGGGTGAGGGCGCCTGGATGGCCGAATCGGCCGGCAAGGTCTTCCCCGTGGAGGTGGCAGATCTGGCGCGGTCGGATTCTGGAGGATGGACAGTGGGTGAAGGGGGCGAGGCGGTGAAGGTCCGGTTCACGGTACGGCAAGCGACCCTCTTCTTCACGGCTTATGTGCTTTTCCAGGTGTGGAATCTTTTCAATTGCCGGTCGCTGAATCCACGAGTGAGCGGGTTGCGTGGGGTGTCGGGCAATCCCTGGTTTATCACCATCGTTTTGGCGATCGTGCTGGGGCAGGTTTTGATCGTCAATCTGGGCGGGGTGATTTTCAACACGCAGCCACTGGGTTGGGAATGGCTGTGGATCGGCGCTGCGACAGCCAGCGTGCTGGCCATCGGCGAGTTGACGCGCAGGAGTCTCGCCTGGATGGAAGGTCGGGCAGGCAAAGCTTAAGGAGGGTGGGCCCGTGGCTGAATCGCGTGAAGTCCTCGAGAAGCTGGGAGTGGGCCGCATCGGGCGCCATATCCTATTGTGTGCCGGCCCCAAATGCTGTGATGAGAACGAGGGCCAAAAAGCCTGGGAGACCCTGAAAGCCGAAATTGCCCGCAACGGACTGGGGCAAGGGGAAACGGTCTGTTTCCGCACCCGGGTGGGTTGTTTGCGGTTGTGCCAGCAGGGGCCTGTGGCGCTGGTCTACCCGGAGGGGACCTGGTACGGAGAAGCGACCGCGGACCGTATACCGAGGTTGGTGCGCGAGCATCTGGTGGAGGGCAGGCCCGTAGGGGAGTGGACGCTGGCGAAAAATCCGCTGAAGGAACCCGTTGGGGGCACCGGCGAATAAACGGTCTCAGGCCAGGAATCGGGGGTTCGATGCGGGCATGAGTGCTGTCATCGGTCTGGCAATGATGGGCGTGATCTTTTTGGTGTCGTTTGTCTGGCGAAAAGTCCGGAGGCCGAGGCCGGAAGCTGCTTCCCAGTTCCTGGGGCTTCCCTCGGCCAAATGGCATCCTTGCACCTCCGACCAGGATGGGCCACGATTCCTTTTCACGCCGGAGCATCGGCAGGGCAAACATACCAAGCCTCCCGAATTGGCCGTGGCCGTACCGGCCCAGTTACCCTGCCAGATGAAAATTCGATTGAGGGACTGGAAGGATCGGCTGGGACTTCGACTGGGTCTTGCGCGGACGGTTGCCACCGGGGACCCAGACTTTGATGATCGAATTTATGTGGAGGCCGGGCGAGAGGGATTTGCCACGGACCTTCTGGCCAAGGCGGGGGCCCGGGGGGCGGTTTCTCAGTTGCTGGGCCTGGGATTTGGCAAGGTTACCTGGTTGCCTGAGAAATCAGAAGTCAGGGCCGAATGGGTGGGTTATGTGCCAGCAGGGGAACGAGACATTCAAGTTGTGGGGGAGGCGGCAACCCTGTTGGAAAATTTGGCGGATGCGGGGGTGGGTTTGGAGGCGGGGCCGCTGCCCGATTGGATGTTCCGGCGGTTGTTGGGGCTGGGGTGGTGCTGGTTGTGGTTGGGGTTATTGGCCGCTTCAAACGCCTTGGGATTTTACCTGGTGACACAAGAATACCCGCCCCTGGCCGGGAATTGGTTTCACGCCGCTCCGTGGACAGTTCTTGGGCTCCTTTTGTTTTTATTCCCAGCCTGGTTCTTTTTTCGCAACTCGCCAGCCAGGCACCTGTCCTTGTCGATGTGGTCGGGAATGATCACCGTTTTGCTCGCGGTGGGGGCCTACCCGGTTTATTTCAGCCTGAACGGTTGGCTGGATGAAAAGGCCACCGAAACAATCAGCCTGCCCGTGCAGGGTTTCCACAAGACCCAAGGCAAAGGCGGTATCAAGTACTACGCCACACTGGACGCGCTGGTGGCAGGCAAGCATGTCGATTCAGTGAAGGTGGATCAGACTATTTACGACATGATCCAGCACCGGCAGTTGGATACCGCTGTTATTGAATATGGTCCGGGTTGGCTCGGATTTCCTTGGAGAAAGTCCCAGGGATTCAGTCTGCGCCAGGCCCGAAAGGGGCTTTTGGGTGGTCAGGGTGAGGGCCCCTGACGCGGATCATTCCTGGGTTTGGGAAACCGCCTGCAAAACCGTTTTACCGGCCCGTGTCAGGCGATAACGGGCGGTTTGGCGCAGGTCCTCGGGAGCATCGGGGTTGCCGGCGCTGATCTCCAGCCAACCGGCACCCACAGCCAGCGCGTGCATTCGGCGCAATTCGCGGCTGGAAATGGCCTCGGAATCCCACCGCCGACTCCATTGGGATTCCTCCTTGGGGAGGTAGTTGGCCAGCAAGTCGCCCAAGCCAGGAGCGGCCAACAAAAGGCGTTGCTCGTCTTCGAAGTTCAGCAGATCCACCGGTGCGCTCCTGGGGGTGCATCGGTGGTCATCGGTTGCGGGAAGACAGAAAAACCGTATGCCAGTGCGGAACGCCGAAAAAGAAACGCCAAAACAATCGGTTGGTTACGGAAGTGCGGGTTGGGTGGCCCCATGGAGAAGGGGGGTGTGATTGGGCGGTTGGCGGGTTTGGAAACCTTCAGGAACGGCTAAAGATCCAGCGGTAGAGTTCCATCAGGCTGGGGGCCTTGCCTGTGGTCAGGAAGCCGATCCGGAAGATCCGCCCGGCGACCCAAATGGCGCCAACCGTGGTCACCAGAACCAGGAACGCGCCGAGGACTGGTTCCCACAATGGAAGGTTTGGAGCGGCCGCCAAACGGCAAAGCATGACTGTCGGCGTCGCCAACGGGATGAAAGAAAGGGATCGGGCGAGGGACCCGGTCGGATCCTCCATGACCGGCAACAGGAACATGAGGGGGATGGAAAGTGAGATGCTGACCGGCATCAGCAGGGTTTGCGCCTGCTTCATATCCGAGCAGGCGCTGCCAACCGCGATAAACAGCGAGCCGAACAGGAGAAGGGCCAGCCCCTGGAAGAGAAAAAACCAGGCGGGCAAATCCCACCGCAGGTCTCCCGCCAAGTTCCAATGTCGGGCCGCCATCAGGCCGCCGCCCACATAGACCATGGATAGGACGAGCCCGGTACCGGTCATGCCAAGGAGCTTTCCGCAGAGCAATTGGAAAGAAGTGGCGCTACCCAGCAGCACCTCCCCGATGCGGTTCATTTTCTCCTCGATCACACCCTGCAACTGGGGTTGGGCGCCTATCAGCACGATCATGAACAAAAAGATCGCGGCGAAGATGGGGACGAGCGGTCTCAATCCTGATTGGACCTCCTTGCCCTCCAGGACAGCCCCCGATTCGGAAAGGGTGGGCAGGTCGCGCTGGATGAGGCCCTTGCTGGCCGTTTTTCCAGCGGCCTCGACCAGCCCGACGATTTCCGCCGGGGAATATCTGCGTTCCTTGCGCATCAAAAGGAGAGGGTTTTGGGTGGCGGTCCTCTGGAGTTGAACGATGGTCATCAATTTGACCCCAACGCCCAGCAGGATGTCACGATCCAGCGCCTTGTCGGTGTAGTAGGTGACCGAAGCCTCACCGGTTGGCTGGGGGTTGGTCTCCAGGGCGGCGGGGCCGATATCGAAAAAGGCGGCCAGTTCACCCGCAGCGACCCTGCGGCCCAGGTCGTAGCGCAATTTCAGGGCTTCAGCCGGGTCGGCTGGTGGGGTGATCGACTCGAATTCAAGCAGCGCCAACTGGCCGCCGGGTAAGCCCCCATTTTCAGTGGTGTCGGAACGGCTTTTCTCCGCAGGGGCACCCTGGCCCAATTCCCTTTCGCGCAGGAGGCGGAGGGTCGGAACGGCCTCGACCCCAATGCCTGGAGTCCTGTCGATGATGGCGATGGACCGTGCTTTCTGGCTTTTCCAGCCTTGTGCGATGCTGGAGGCGTTGGAACTGATCAGGATCAGAACCGGCATGAGGATCAGACTTACCAGAAACGCCTTGTTCAGGACTGCGGCGCGGAATTCGCGCCCCGCGATCACGAGTATTTTTTCCATGGGTGCGTCAGGCTGCCGCCTCCTCCATGC
>JAFMJU010000160.1 GCA_017853285.1 Gemmataceae bacterium | reverse complement strand
TCATTGAACCGGTCCACCGGTTCATCCGCCGCCCACGCCATGCTCCTCAGCAGCAGCACTCGGAACAGGGGATCGTCAAAGGTCCAACTGTAATGGCCAGGTATCAGCCCCACCACGCGGCCTTTGCCAGTCTGCTTGGTCCATACCTGCGGCCAATCCTTGCCGTCTTCCTTGGAGCGGGCCAGCACCTTCACCCGGTCTTCCCGTCCAGTCAGCTTCCAATAGCTCTCATCATGGATTTTCAGGTCGCCCATGTTCCGCAAAATGGGATGATCCATGGCATCTTTCTGCAGGTTCAATGTCAATGGCCCGTGCCTGAAGCCAATGCCACCACCATGGGCCGCCAAGCCGATCCGTTCGGCAAAAGCCTCGGTCTGCATCCGGCCATCCACCGCCCAGTGCAGTAGCACCACCCCGCCGCCCCGTTGCAAAAAGGCGTCCATATCCTGGGCCCGTTGCCCGTTCCAGTCGCCGCGCTGGAACAGCACCAGCAGCTTGGCCTTTTCAAGCTGCTCCTTCTTCGGCCATTCCCAGGCAGTGTCCACTTCCACCCCGGGTGCCATTGCCATCAGCCGGGTCCAAACCTTTTGCCAGGCCGGGTAATCATGCTCCTGGGGTCCGTGGTCCTTCGGTCCCGCCGTCAGCAGGATGTTGATCGGCCCCTTCTTCATTTCCCCTTCCGGGGCCCCGGCCAAAACCTTCATCACCTCGGCCCGGCTACGTGCCGGATAAGGGACCGCCCGGCCCTCCAACGGCATGCTCGGCCCGCCGCTCAGCAGGAAGTGGATCAGGTCCTCCATCCCTTCCTTGCCCAACTTTTCGTCCAGTTTGTCAGGCATTACCGACTTCGCCACCGGCTCCAGCGATTCCACTTCCCCGCGCGGAATCTCATGCGTGGTCCCCTGCGAGTCACCCACCAGCAGCGTGTTGCCTTTGCTGCGCAGCGTGCCTGTGAGCACCTTGCCGTTTTTCAGCGTCACCACATGGCCCAAATAATCCGGGTGAATGGCATAGCTGGGGTTCACGATGTCCCGTCGCACTGATTCCGGATCCCGGAAGGCCAGATTGCCCAGATCCGGCCCCAGATTGCCCCCCGCCCCGTTCACGGAGTGGCACTTGGCACAACCGATGTTCGGATCGTTGAACACCTTCCTACCCCGGGCCCAGTCGCCCGGCAGGTTCTGGGCCACCACGGTGGTGTTTTGGCTTGCCTTGGTTTCAGGCGCCCAAGGTACCAGGAAACGGGTAGTGGGCAAGGGCCGCCACCGTTGGGGGTCTTCCGCTGTGGCCCAGGCGATTTCCACATTGGGCGCGCCCTCGGCTGATTTGAAATCCACGCTCCAGGCGATCGGTTTTTCAATGTTTTTCAAGGTGATAATGGAAGGTGCACCGGTGGTGGCCCCATCCTTGGACACTCTGCCCTGGTTGCCGACTTTCCAATCATATGGGCGATCCGCTGACAGTCGCAGCATGACCGTCTCAGGCGGGGGAACATGGTCGATGGTGGCCCCGGGCTGGATGGCGGGTCGGAGCATGTCCTTCAGATTTAGCTTGCCCTCGAATCGCCAAACTTGTTCGTCTTGGACGGCGCGCAGTTGCTCCAGATGCGTGCTACCCGCCAGCATGGCATTCGTGACGGCGGCGTGCGGGTGGGGTACCCAGCCTTGCCAAGTTGCCTTGCCCTTGGCGCTTACGGTGGCCACCACCCCGTTCAGGGTGTAGTCCAGATCCACCACGCCGTGCTGGGGCAACGCACCAGCAGGCTGGTTCTTCAAGCCGGCCCTGCCCAAGCCCGGCAGGTCCAGCGAGTACCAGGTGTCCCAGTCATGCCTATCCGTCTCCAGCAGGAGTGACCGCCTGTCCGGGCTCACGCGTGCTGCCGTCACCCGCAGTGACCGCCTCGGCTCACGCAGTTGCCGCGCCACCACCTCATAGCCTGGTCGCATCCCCTCAAAACGGTCCCCGGCGCGCACAGCGTCGCCAGCCGTGATCCGGCTATTGGCAAGCAAACCCTCCACCGCTTCTGCGGACAGCGGTTTATCAAAGGCCACTACCACTTCCCGTGGACTGCTGGCCCATACCGCTACGGGTTGCGGCGCATCCCGGTCGATCTGCCGCAAGCGAAGTAGCTTCCCTTTCCCCGCCGGGCCCGTACCCCAGTCCGGTGGACCCGAATGCGTGGCCACCAGCAGGTCGCCTTTCGGGCTCACGCAGCAATCCACCGTCAACACATTCAGGCAGGCCAGAATCCGGCTGCCTGCCACAAACCCGGCTTCCGTCTTGGCCAGGGTGGTGCGGTAGATCTTGCCCCGCGATTCGCCGGTCATCAGCACATCGCCTTGCCACAGCTTGTTGCCAAAGGCAGGGCCGCCGTTCACCCCCAGATTGAAATTGAATCCGCAGGTCGATTGATGTTGCGGTCCGTAGTCCCACAGGCTGGGTTCATCCACCACACTCGGCAGGTGCTTTGGATGCCGGGGCGGAAAGCCGAAGTGCAACCCTTTGCGGATGTGCAGCAACTCGTCGAACGGGTTGCCGTTGGGCAGCCAGGTGGCACCCTCTTGGTCGCTGCAGAACAGTTCATTGCCAGGCCCCATGCGCAGCGCCACCGGGAAGCGAATCCCCGTGCAGACCACCTCGCGCTTGCTGGCATCGGGCGACAGTCGCAGGATGGTTCCCCGTTCCGAATTCAATTGGTACGCGGCCTTGCCATCCTTGCCCACCTGATGCCCGTTGGAAAAATCGGCGCAACCCAGTCCGAAATAGATCGACCCATCCTTGGGGTCCACCGCCACGCCCAAGGCGTCCACATTCAGCGGCAGTTCCACCCACCCCTGCGCCAACACCTTTTCAGTCGCTTTGCCATCGTTGTCGGGGTCGTGCAGCAGCACCACCTTCCCCTTGCAGGCCACCACCAGGCCCTCGCCCAGCGGGTGCCCCTTGGGCAACAGGTCCATGCCGATGGGTGACCGCACGCTGCCCTTAGGGTTCTCGAACCACACGCTGGCCTTGTCCTCCAGGCCGTCGTTGTCGGTGTCCTCCAGCAGCCAGGCCATGCCGTTGTAGCCCAGAGCAATCAGCTTGCCATCCGGCCGGTACATCAGGTTGTTGATGTTCGGCAAATCCACAGGCAGCCATCGGGCCTCAAAGCCCGGCACCAGCACCTGGCAGGGCACCACCGGGTCCAGCAGCTTGATCGGCGCGGTCGCCTCGGGTAGCCCCAGCGCCAACCGGTCTGCTTTCAACAGCTTGTCATGCTTGGCCGCCAGGTATTGCTCCACTTGCAGGCGCTCGCCATCGCTCAGGGCCCGGTCATAGACCAGCACTTCCGCGATGTCGCCCGGGAAGCTCCCGCGTGCTTCCTGCGGCCCCGGCCCGTTGGTGTACCACCTGCCGCCCAGAACCAGTTCCTGCCAGGCGATCTCTCCGCCGGTGCGTGGGCGCGATCCCTGCTTCAGGCCATCCACCCACACGGTGGCGTCTTTGTCCGAGACCAGCGCGGTAAGTCGCCGCGCCTCCCCCAGCGGCCAGGTCCGGGTCAGCAGGTTCCGCTCCCCGCCCATCCCTTTTCCTTCAATATTCAGCGCTTCGAATTTTTCCTTGAACTGGCTGCCCAGATCGAGGTTGAACCCCGTCTCATAATCGCGTCCGTTGCTGGCCCCGATAGCGAACAAGCCCGGGAAACTACCCAGGCTCTGGTGCGGCACCGCCACCGCGAACAGTGTCAATTGTTGGGTTGTCGCCGCGCCTTGGGCCGTGCCTCGCAGCAAGTCGTCCTCACCATCCAGCCGGATCAGCCAACTGTCCGCCTGTCGCAGCAGCTTCGGCTGCTGCTTCGGTAGTCCTTGCGCCACATGGCGCCCCTTGCCTGAACCATCAAACACCCGTCCAAGGTTTGCCCCAGCCTTGGGCTCTGCCAGCCCCATCGCCGCATGGGCCTTCCCCTGAACCTCGGCGCTGTACCAGGCCGCCAGTCCGGGCACCGCCGGTAACCGGCTGTCAGCCCAAGGCTCGACAGCGGGAACATTCAGGATCAGGGCGAAAAAAATGGCTGCACACATGTGGCAAGACTCCGGTTCCGACTGAACCGGATAGCCTACACCAGTTTGGCCGGCAAAACCCGCCAAACAAAACAAAAACGGCACGAGCCAAGCCCGTGCCGTTTTAAGCTTTGGCTCGTTTCCGGTTAGGCCTTTTCCTTCGGCTCCCGCACCCGGCCCATGAAAAGAACCGCGTTGGTCGCCTTGTCCACAATGGCCACAAGGAAAGGCTGGTCCACGGTGAACTTGCGGACCTCCCGTGGCGGCAGGGCTGAACGCACGCCGATCACCACGCCCGTCGCGGCGGCGGCCTCGGCGCCCTGCTCGTCTACCTTCAAAACCGCCTTGTGCACCACCTCATCGATTTTCAGCGATTTGTCTTCGGTGCTCATGCCGCTGAAATCGGCCCCGTCAGCGAACGCCTTGGCCATGCCCAAGGCGCTCAGGGTCTTCTTCAGCGAAAGCGAGGTGTTCACCTCGAACCGTGGCAACACCAGCTCCACCCGCTGGTTGGGCGCATTGCCTGAAATCAGCTTTTCCAAACCGCCTGCGTTCAGGCCTTTTTCCAGTTCAGCCAGCCCGTGCCGGGCTTTGGGAAGCACGAAAACCACGCTTCGGTCATTCCCCTTGCAAGGAAGTTCCAGCGCCTCGGCGCTGTCATTCTCACGCAACCGGAAGTTGCCGGTCTGCTTCATCAGGGGCAAGGTCAGCACCTTGTCACCGCTGACATGGAACTGGCCCGGCCGTGTGGCGCCCTTGGTGAAGGGCAACAGCCAGTCCCCCTTGAAGTGGATCGCGTTGGCCAACACCAGCCGGGTCAAAGGCGTCAACACCCCGGAGGGGATCAGGTCCTTGATAAGCTGGTTGGTGTTTTCCTCCACCCAGCCGTTGATCCGGTTCCTGGCAGCCTCGGGATTGCTGTAGTCCACCCGCTCCATCGGCGCGGCGAAGGCGGAAGCCAGACGGTTGGTGAAGTCGGGCAAAAAGGTGAATCCCTGGTGCCCGAACAACCGGTTGGCCAGCTTGACCTGGCGCCCCGGCTTTTCAGCAACCAGGCCCGTGATCAGGTCTTTCCAGCCGGCGTCCATGGCGGGCGTTCCGGCTGGCACATGCAACACTTGCGCCATTTGCTCAAGGGTTTCCCCTTTGGCTCCCAGTGCGGTCATGCCTAGCGCCGCAGCGATGCTGGTGGGGGAGACAAAGCTGTTGCCCCCCTCCAGTTGGCGCAGCAGTTCAAAACCGAAGCGGTTGCTGCCGGTCACAATCGCCTGCATCGGGCCGCCCTCGTCATACCGGGCCATCAGGCCGCTGAGTCGTCCCGTTCCCAAGGCGGCCAGGGTGGCTCCCACACCGGCCATCCAGGAACGCCGTCCAAGGTCGTTGTCAGCCTGTCGCATGGTATACCCCCTAACTGGTTGTCGTTGCCCGGCATCTAAATGACGATGCCGGGCTTTCCCCCGTTTGGTGGAAAGGGTCAAACCGGGGCGGCCGTCTCCACGAACGGCAGCACATACGGCCCCTTGGGAATCACGCCAATCCGCGCGTCGGGCCCGTATACTTCCAGGCACTCGGCGATGGCCTTTTCCACACTCTCGGCCGGCTCCACATGGCAGTTGCGCAGCACCTCTGCGCTCAAACCCTGCGTCACCACCTTCACCTTGCACCGCCGGCGCACCTTGGCCAACTCCTCGACCTGCCACTGATCCATCACGAAATAGTCGGTGTTCTGGATCCGGTCGATGAACTGCTCGAGCGAAGGGTTGTCCCGCAGCACTTCCTGAAACTCGGGGCTGCCCACTCCTTCAGTCAGGCTGGCCGCCAAAATGATCGTGCCGCCGCGCTTCACGATGGGCAGGGCGCCCGTCAGCCCCTTCACCGCCTGGTACCAGGTGGTGTCCAGCGGATACCCCGCGCAGGAGGTCACCACGATGTCCAGCGGCTCGCGCACACCCACGCGTACCACCTGCTCCACGAACTTCACGCCTTCCATCCAGGCGTCCATCATGTCGCCGGCGCCAAGCCAGGTGACCTGGCGCTTGCCGTCGATCGCCACATTCACGATGAAGTCGCACCCGGCCATCTTCGCGATCAGGGTGTTCTCCTCGTGCACCGGGTTCCCTTCCAAAATCCCGCAATCCGCCCGCGGATCTTCCAGGAATTTGGGCCCGTGCCACACCTTCACCGTGTCCAGCCCGGCGATGCCCGGGCAGATCAGCTTCCGCCCGCCCGAATAGCCCGCCATCAGGTGCGGCTCGATCAAACCCGTGGTGATCTTCAGGTCCGCCCGCACATAGCGGCTGTCAATCCAAGCTGGCACACCGCGCGGGGTGGTGCCGATGAAATCATGCTCCTCCCGCACCTTGCCGTGGTGATTCACGCAACGGTAGTTCTTGGCCACCTCGGCGCCCACCAGTTCCACCAGCTCGTCCCCCTCGTTGGGACGGTGCAGCCCGGTGGCAATCAGGATGGTGATTTTCTCCCGGGGAATCCCGGCCTCCTCCAGGGTGCGCAGGATGGGCGGCAATAGCAGCTGATTGGGCACCGGCCGGGTGATATCGCATATAACAATGCAGGCATCTTTCTTGCCTTTTGCTAGCTCCGCAAGTGGTGCGGTTCCGATCGGGTTGGCCAAGGCCGCTTCCAAAGCAGCCTGGGGATTCGCCAAAGGCGGTGCTTCCCGGATGGAAAGGGGCCCTACCACCTTGCCATTGCCGGGCAATTCCACATCCAGCCCAGTCTTCCCATAATCAAGTCGAACGCGCATGCTCTACTCCCAAGTCCGGAAATAAGTCCGGGACTGCCGTTTGCTAAGGGCCGAAGGCAGCACACACCGTGGCTTCGGATTGCCTGATTTCTCTTTCTAGGATATATCTTCAGATTCAAGGCAAGTCGATTCCAGCGCCCAAAAGTGCTGTTTCGAATCCTGACAATCCATGATCACCCGCAGCAGGCCCTAAGTGGCGAAGGCGGGTTTGGTTTTTTTTGAGGGGTTTTGGTCCATGTCCATCGACAAGAGTCTTCGTCGTAAAAGCGGCATGTCGGGCAGTCGCAGTGTTCTCACCCGCGCCGAGCGGATTGAGGCCCTCAAAGCCGACGACAAGTGGACCGAAGGCCGCAGCCCCTTCAACCTGCCCAAGGTTCGCGTGATGAAGCTTGGCAAGAAGCCTAAGAAGGCTGCCAAGACTGCCGAAGACGCCAAGGATGCCAAGGGTGCAAAGCCGGCCGCCGGCGGCAAGAAGTAATCCCCGATCTGGGTCTAAAACAAAGCAAAACGCGCGGCTCTCCGCCGCGCGTTTTGCTTTTTAACGGGTCCAGATCTTGCCTAGGGTGGTCATCACGCTCAAGCCCGATGAGAAAACCAGCACGCAGGTCGATCCTGCCAGGAATAGTGTTCCCACCGGGCTGTTGCGGGGGGCATGGCGGCTGACAACCCGGTCCAAGGCTTCTTCCACCGCCTGGCGAGCCGGATGGTTCCAACGGCTCCAGCCCAGTTGCCCATAGGCCCATCCAGGCGAGATCTTCATCGACACCCAGACCGGATCAGAAAACGCGCCACCCCGGTAATGATGCGTCCGGCAGTCCGGAGCCAGGCGTAAACGCTCCCCATCCAGCTCCGGTTTCAGCCCGCTTTCCAGACAAGCTTTCAGGAGCAACCGGCGCAACCGGGAAGCCCTCAGGTTGTAAAGGTGGGTCAAACACAGCCGGAGCCACAGTTCGACCAGGACCCATCCGATCACAAGGGCCAAATAACCTGCGAACAAGGCGTGCCAGAAAAAGGGCGAACCAAGCGCGCCCGGCTTGGGGCGGGAAATGGCCCAAGCCCGCCAATGCTCGTGCAGATTCGCCAGCAATTGGGGAACCACAAGCACCAGCAGGCCCGATGCGCCCAAGGCCAGCCAACCAAAATCCCACCCGCCGCCCACCAGGGTGGGCCGTGGACGCAAATGCCACCGCGCCACCCGCAACAGGTAGATGCCAAGCGTCAGCAATGCCAGCGACAGCGCCAAGGCTCGGGTTCCAAGCTGCTTCCGAGGTATGCCCGCCCAGGGCCGAAAAGGCCGTGCGGGATCTGTCCCCGATCATGCTACGATATGCGGCAAAGGAGCGCCGGCCGGATTGCGGCCCGCCACCGTTTTGAGAAGGGCACACCCACACCATGCGCAGGCACACGCTAGGCACCACCGGTTTGCAGGTTTCCGTTCTGGGCTTCGGGGGAGGCCCCATGGGCGGCTTTTACGGCGGCTTCGAGGAGGCCGAATCCATCCGGGCCCTCCATCTGGCCATAGATAGCGGTGTCAACCTGGTGGACACCAGCCCCTATTACGGTGGCGGCA
>JAFMJU010000159.1 GCA_017853285.1 Gemmataceae bacterium | reverse complement strand
ATGGTTGATTGGATCGGGAACCTGGGCCCGTTCGGAAGAAGGCATTCGCCACGGGTTCCTGGCCACCGGCGGCCAAACCTACCTGGTTGGGGCGGATGGCAAAACAACCTGGGAGCTGGGTGAGTCCACCCGGGATGGCTGGGTGCTGGAAAACGGGAACTACCTTTTCGCCCTATCCAAAGGTCCGAAGTATCCCGGGGGTGGTGTCAGGGAAATCACCAAGGATGGCCAGACGGTTTTTGATTACAAGGGAACCCAGTCCGAGGTGAATACGGTCCAGGCATTACCCGGCAACAAGTATCTGGTCGGAGAAGCCGGCGCCCGCCCACGTCTACTGGAAATTGACGGGCAGGGGAAAACTTTGGTCGAGGTTCCCCTACAGGCCCAAACCAAGGATCACCACCTTCAAACCCGGATGTCCCGCAAGCTGCCCAACGGCAACTACCTAGTGCCGCAACTTCTGGACCGTGTGGTGCGCGAGTATACCCCGGCTGGGAAAATCGCCTGGGAGGTGAAAACTCCCCATATGCCGTTCACCGCCATTCGGTTACCAAATGGCAACACCCTGATCGGTTGCACCTTGGGTGACCTGGTGATCGAGGTGGATGCACAGGGCAAGGAGGTTTGGCGGGTGACCAACGATGACCTGCCCGGCAAGCCGATCAATGACGCCTGTGGTGTGCAGCGTTTGAAAAACGGCAACACGGTCATCACCAGCCACCATAATTCGGCGGGCCAAACCAAGCTCACGGAAGTGACCCGCGACAAAAAAGTGGTCTGGAAGTACACCGATGACCGCAAGGCGGGAATCCATCATTTCCAGATCCTGGACACCAACGGCGAATCAGAGGGTCGGTCGCCGCTGAAATAAGTCGGCCGGATTCACCTCAGGGGGCCCCGGATAATTCCGATGGCCCCTGATTTTCCCGAATCCTCCGCTGTTGGGAGGCCCACCGGGCGAAAATCCCGGTTTGTTCCCCCATGGTGTGGAGGAGGTGTCGGTTCAATTCCTCCTCCTGTTCCTTTGCCCGGCGGGACTCATCCCGGGCGCGCAATTCGGCCATCCGCAATAGATGTTCCCTGGCTCCGGGGCCCAGCCTGCATTCCGGGTGAGCCAGTTCCTGACGGATCCATTCGTGACCCGCATCAAATTGAAATTGGGCCAAACTTGAACTGGCAGGGTGCCTCAACAGGGCGCGGATACTATCTGGCCAGTCTCTGCCGATCCCGGGGTTATTGCCCCGAATGCTCAGCCTTCCCAGGCGCGGGAATAAATTTCCATTCGCGAAATAATCCAGCCCCTTACCTGTGGCATGGGTGGAGGATGCATCCAGCCATTGCAAGGCGGGGGTTTGTTCCCCGTTGGCCATTTGAATCCACCCTTCCTCTCCCAGAGGGTTGAAGGCCAGATTGAGTTGGCCCAGCCGTTCCCATGGGCCGAGCGCCAGCCATTGGCCCAGCCTTTCCCCGTTAACACCACATCCGGATAGGTTCAAAGATTCAATCGATCCGGCCTCCAGAATGCCCTCGATGGCCCGGGCATCCAGGTCTCCAAGATGATTTTGCGATAGATCGATCCGGGTGGGACCGGATAGCCAACCGCATTCGGCGAGGGTTTTCAGGGAGTGACCCGTGAGGCTGCAGGCCCGCAATGTGAGGGAACGGATTCGGTTGGCGGAAATGGGCTGAAGGGGCGTTTCTTCCTTGGCGGGTTGGGCCTTGGGCAATCGGCACCCTGTCAGGTTCAGGGATTCCAGATGGTTCCAGATTGTGGATTGGTTGAAGGTCGCCAGGGCATGGGGATTGAAATGGCACTGGTTCAGGCGCAGTTGGATGGCCCCGGCGGATGCCAGTGTCTCCAGAAAACAAGCGAGCTCTGGTCGAGGCAGGGAGAAATTTTCCAGGCTCACCTTGCGTATGGATGGGGGCAAAAGCGGTGCCGATTTACCGAATTCCAACGGGGACGGGAGCGCGGGACCGCCGTGGGCCGATTGGCCCGATGCCTTTACCTCCCGCCACCATGCGGACCGCAGCTCCAGCGTATTCAACGCGTTTGGAGTTCGCGTGAGGGTGGCCAGCACCCGCGAACAGGCGAAAGGGCCACCCAATCGCATGTGGGTGATATTGCGGGCCCAGCCCCTTTCCAGAGAGGTGGTGAATGAATCGGCGGGTATGGTGAAGTCTGCCAATGAAAAGACGCGCCATCCGGGTGACCAGATGGTTGGCAAGGCCTTCAGCAGATCGGCCTGGGCCTGCGTGCCCAAACCGCGTCCCGAAAGATGCAGGCCGTTCAACCAAGGCAGGGAATTGTTATTTCTCCCCAGCAAGGCCTCCTTGCCGCCGAGGAGCCAGCCATCCACCGCGTAGACAATTCCGGGGAGGCATGTCGCCAGTTTTTTGGAGGCATGATGGATCTGGTCCGGCGCCCTTAGCGACAGCTTCAGCAGTGAAGCCATGCCCCGCTGACCGTTATCCACCAACCAATCGGCGAGGATGTTCCGTGCCAGCGGATCAAAAGGGGCCGCGCGCGCAAAATCCAGAAGTGCGAGAGCGTCCGGGTGAGTCGACCAATCTGTCATGCCTGGCTCTCCGCATGGTCGAGTCCTGCCTCCATGGGGATAGACAACCAAACCACCCGTCCGGTTTGCGAAAACCGTGTGTTTGGCGATCACTCGGCCATCAGTTTGGCCCGAATTCTTCCACCTCCATCTCCCCCCCAAGGCCATTCAGCCGGATGAGATTTTTGACAGGGTAGTCGCTGCCCACATTGACCAACCTTGCCTGACCCAGGGAGCCTGACCGCCAGCGATGGGTATGCCCGCTCACAACCAACGAGATTTTGTCGGCGTTGTCCCGGATGATCCCTTCCAGCCGGGAGTTGCCGCTGAACGCCTCCCAAAGCAGGTGATCCATGGAAGGGGTTTCCGGGTCAGATTCCCGGGCTGCCGCGGGAAAACCCAATTCAGGCAGGGCAGGGTGGTGGGTGAGCACCACAATTTTTCCGGCGACCGTGACCGCCTTTTCCAAGTGGTTCGCAAATCGCGTGGCCAGGTCCTGGGTGACCGAGGCGTTGGTCATCCCCTCGGGCCAACGCACATACACCCGGTCATTGTGCCGGCCCCGGGTGAAGCACATCTGCTCCAGCCGCCAGGTGTCTTTTGGAAACCGCCTGGCCAGCTCTTCCCCTCCCCAGGAGTGGTCGTACCAGTTCATGGTGCCCACAATGGCCAGGTCCCATTCGGGCAACAGCCAGGGGCCGTGGTCCAGGTAGTGGAATTGGTGCCGGGCGCATTCCAAAGGCAACAATTCGTCAAAAACCCGCCAGGAGTCACCCCGCGTGTCTTCGGAGCGAACCCAAATGTCATGGTTGCCGGCAACCAGGCCCACAGGACAACAGATGGTCGCCAAAGCTTTCAGGCAATCGGTGAAATGGAATTCGGCCCCCTGGTCCCCACCCACCAACAGCAAATCCGGTGGATTCTTGCGCAGGGATTCCACCAAAGCCGTGTTGGCGGCTTCGCATTTGGGCAAACCCCAATGCAGGTCGGCAGTGATGGCAATCTTTGGGCTGTTCATAAGTCAATATATTTCAATGCTTTGTGCTTTGCCTGTCAGGGAGTCCGGCGGGTGGCTGGCGGGTTGCCGTTGAGTCGGCTGCACAGTCCCATGGTACAACCTTTAGAAGCGTTCGGAGTTTCCATGCCGCGACGCTGGTTTCAGGCGCGGAAGTGGCAGGCTGCTGGGCAAAAAGGACGGGGTGGTCACCATGCGATTCACCGGTTGGGTTGGCTGCGTGTGTCTTGGAATGTTGGCGGGGAACCTCATGTCGGAAGAAGCGTTGCAATACCCCAAGACCCGCAAGGACGGCACGGCGGAGACCCTCCACGGCCGGAAGGTGGAGGATCCCTACCGCTGGTTGGAGGACGATGTCCGAAAATCCGCCGAAGTGAAGCAATGGGTCGCCGACGAGAACAAGGTGACCTTTGGCTACCTGGAAAAACTGCCCGGCCGCAAACAGATCCAGGACCGGCTGACTAAGTTGTGGAATTACGAGAAGGTGTCTGCCCCCAGCAGGCAAGGTGGCAAATATTGGTTTGTCCGCAACGACGGGTTGCAAAACCAATCCGTGCTCTTCGCCCGGGATACCCTCACCTCCGAGCCCCGGTTGATCCTGGATCCCAACACTTGGAGCAAGGACGGCACAGTGGCGCTGGCCGGTTGGCGGCCCACCGATGACGGCAAGCACCTGGCCTACGGGGTAGCCGAGGCGGGTAGCGATTGGGTGACCTGGCGGGTGCTGGATTTGGCCACCCTGAAGCCCCTGGCTGATGAAATCAAGTGGGTGAAATTCAACTCGCCGTCATGGAAAAAAGACGGCTCCGGGTTCTATTACGGCCGTTTCAGCGAGCCGAAGGCGGACCAGAAATTCCAGGCCCTGAACCTGAACATGAAGGTCTATTTCCACAAGGTGGGCACACCGCAGGCGGAAGACACGCTCGTCCATGTCACACCCGATCACCCCGATTGGGGCTTCCAGACCCTGGTCACCGATGATGGCAACTACCTGCTGATGATCACCCATGTCGGTACGGACCACCGTTACCGGGTGGAGTGGGCCGACCTGCGCAAGCCGGAGTTCAAGCTGGTTCCCCTCGTTGACAAATTCGAGAACGAGTGGGACTTCGCAGGCAACGAGGGGGATACCCTGTACTTCAAGTGCAACCTGGGCGCACCACTTGGCCGCGTGGTCAAGGTGGACCTGGGCAAGAACGGCGACTGCACCAAGGGGCCAATCGAATGGGTGGAAATCGTCCCCCAGGCCAAGGAAAAGCTGGACGAATGCAATCTGGTGGGTGGACGGGCGGTATGCACCTACTTGAAGGACGCCTACACCCAGGTGAAGGCGTTCAGCCTCCAGGGCAAGGACCTGGGCAAGCTGGATCTGCCGGGTATCGGCACCGCCGGGGGATTCGGCGGCAAACTGGAGGAGAAGGAGACCTTCTATTCCTTCAGCAGCTTTGCCACCCCGGGGCGCACCTACCGTCTCGATCTCGAGACCATGAAAAGCGAACTCCTGCACCAGTCGAAGGTGGATTTTGATCCGGATCAGTACGAGACACGGCAGGTGTTTTTCAACAGCAAAGATGGTACCCGGGTGCCCATGTTTCTCACCCACAAAAAAGGATTGAAACTGGACGGGGCCAACCCGACCCTGTTGTACGGCTATGGTGGTTTCAGCATCTCCCTAACCCCGGGTTTTTCAGTTGGCAGGCTCGCATGGATGGAGATGGGCGGCGTGCTGGCCGTGGCCAACCTTCGCGGGGGCGGCGAGTACGGCGAGGAATGGCACAAGGCCGGCACCAAGGGTAGCAAACAGAATGTTTTCGACGACTTCATTGGCGCCGCCGAGTACCTGATCAGCCAAAAGATCACCAGCCCCAAGCACCTGGGCATCCAGGGCGGCAGCAATGGCGGCCTGCTGGTGGGGGCCGTGATGACGCAGCGGCCCGACCTGTTTGGCGCGTGCCTTCCCGCCGTGGGCGTGATGGACATGCTGCGCTTCCAGAAATTCACCGCCGGCCGTTACTGGGTGGATGACTACGGTTCCAGCGACAACGCGTCCGACCTCGGCTACCTGCTGGCTTACTCGCCCTACCACAACCTGAAGCCCGGCACGCACTACCCACCGACCCTGGTCACCACGGGTGACACCGATGACCGCGTGGTGCCCGGGCACAGTTTCAAGTTCGCCGCCAGATTGCAGGAATGTCAGGGCGGGCCCGCTCCCGTGCTGATTCGCATCGAAACCCGCGCGGGCCACGGCGCCGGCAAGCCAACCGCCATGCAGATCGAGGAAATGGCGGACCAATGGGCCTTCCTGGCCGCCAACCTGGGTTTGAAACTACCCCGGTGATCTGACTTTTGGCACGGGGCCCGGCAGGACGCCTGGCCCCGGTTGAGGACAGGGAAAGGATTCCCGCATGGCCAGTTTTCCGGTTCACTTCACCACTTCCAGCACCACCGGCGCCATCCTGGGCATCGCCAGTATCTATTGGCTCGATTTCGACTGGGGTGCGGCGGTTTCCGTGGCTGTCTACTGCGCTCTGGGTGGCGCCGTTCCCGACCTGGACAGCGACTCCGGCATCCCCGCCCGGGAAATGTTCAACCTGGTCAGCGTCTTTTTCCCGCTGCTGCTTTACCACCGGTTGGAACAGGAGGGACTGACCAGCGAGCAGGTCTTCGCCTGCATGGTGGGGATTTACCTGATCATCCGGTTCGGGTTGAAGCGACTGTTTCGCAAGTTCACCGTTCACAGGGGCATGTTCCACAGCGTGCCCGCCATGCTCATCTACGCCCTGGTTGTCTACCTGACAGGTAGCCAGACTCAGGGCGCCGAGGCCGCGGGCGCGAACCAGGACATGCGCCATTTTCACCGCGCGGTGCTGGGATTTGCCGCCGGCGTGGGGGTTTTGACCCACCTGGTGCTCGACGAGATCTGGGCGGTGAACTGGGAGGGGATGACCTTCCACCTGAACCAGTTCGCGGGAAGCGCCGTGAAAATGTGGTCTTCTTCCTGGCCGGCCACCATCCTGACCTACGGGATTTTGGCCGCGCTCGTCTACGCCACCTACCTCGACGCGAAACGGTTCAACATCCACCCCCAGAACTGGCTGGCCAATTTCGCGCCCAAGCTGGTCCCCTATGTGAATAAACTGGAGGCCAAGGCGGGGATCCAGGTCACCCCGGCGAATCCGGGCGGGGCGCCGGCGGCCGTTGTCAGCCAGCCCAAAACCCAGACCGCCCCGGCCCAACCCGTCAGCCGCCAACCGGTGCCCACCCAACTGATTCCTTCGGGCAGTCCACAACCGGTCCAGCCGGCGCCGGCACCGCCGGGGCAGTTGGTGGCGCCCTCGGGCTTTCCGGCGTTTTTCAAACCCGCCGGGCAATAGCCGGGCTGCCTGCCCTAAACGGTGGGCCCGAGCACGCATTCGATATGGCCGGCGTGCACATCCACTGCCTCCAGCCGACCTGAGATATCCAAATTGTGTCCCTGGGCGAATGCGGTAAGGTCCACTTCGATCCGTTCGCCCTCCATCCGGGTGCCGGGCAGTTCCTGCACCCGTACCTCCATCTGGTCGACAAGCAATTGCCGCACCATCGCCGGGGCATTGAACCCGGTCACCAGGCGTATGGACCCCAGTTCCGCGATCAGTTTGCCATCCCGGGCCGAGGGTTTGAATTCAACCTGGATGCCGATGGGCATGATGCCCGCCTGATAATCGCCAACAAGGGTGACCGACCCTTCTCCCACTTTCATCCGCGGATTCCGCATCTCGTCCGGTTCGACCACCAGGGGGACCACATGTTTGTCGAGGAATTCACTCGTCACTTGCAGGCGGCCGCTCAGGATCTTGATCATTTCGTCGCTCCCACCCGCCCTGGACCATGCTCTCGCGGGTAACGGATCATTTGCCCCGAACCTTCGGGGTGGCTACATTCCTATTTGTTCAGAGTATGCGATCCTTCCAGGTTTGTCGGTGGTTTTGGCCTGAATTCAGGCTCCCGGTCAGCCGGAAGGTTATTTCAGCAACTGTGCGGACGGAGTGAACGGATGAGCCATTCGGGCCAGGTGCGCTGGGGTGTTTTGGGAGTCGCCAAAATCAACGAGCGGTTGCTGCCCGCCTTTGCCAAGTCCAAACTGGCGAAAGTGGTGGCCATCGCCAGCCGGGACACGGCCCGTGCCCGCCATGCTGCCGACGAGGCGGGAATCCCCATCGCCTGTGGAAGCTACGAGGAATTGGTTCGGCACCCACAGGTCGATGTGGTCTACAACCCCCTCCCCAACCACCTGCACGCGCAATGGACCAAGGCGGCGATCGAACACGGAAAAACGGTCCTTTGCGAGAAACCCCTGTGCCCAACGGCGAGAGAGGCGTTGGAACTGGTGGAATGGGTGAACGCCCGCAAGGGGCGGTTGATGGACGGCTTCATGTGGCCCCACCATCCCCGCACCGCCAGGCTGCGCCGGCTGCTGGATTCGAACCTGCTGGGGCCTGTCCAGCGGGTGCACGGTTCATTCACCTTCCGCATGGATCCGATCGACCCGGACAACATCAGGCTGAAACCGGAGATGGGCGGGGGCAGCCTGCTGGATGTCGGGTGCTACCCGGTGTACGGCATCCGCTGGGCCATGGGTGCCGAACCGGTCCGCGTGTTCGCCCGTGCCACTTTGCTGCACGGGGTGGATATCGACATGACCGGCCAACTGGAATTTGAGGACGGCCGGGTGGCCAGCTTCGATTGCGGTTTCAATGCTCCCCTGCGCATGGGGATGGAGATCGTTTGCGCCAAGGGTGTGGTCCGCATTCCCCGCATGTGGCTTCCCTCG